>NZ_JBVINN010000045.1:0-71758 GCF_055579305.1 Kitasatospora sp. NPDC032757
GAACGGCAACTGCATCTGCCCCGAACCGAACAGCTCACCGACCACCTTCATCCCGGCCAGCAACGTCCCGTTGACGATCTCCAACGCCGGACGGAACGCCAACGCCTCGTCCAGATCCCCCTCCAGGCCACCCCGCTCGCCGTCGACGATCCGGCGCCGCAACCGCTCCTCCAACGGCAGCGCGGCCAGCTCCTGCGCCTTGGACGCCCTCACCGACGCCGAGGAGACGCCCTCGAAGAGCCGGAGCAGCCTCTGCAACGGGTCATAGCCCTCACTCCGGCGGTCGTAGACCAGATCGAGCGCCACCTCACGCTGCTCCTCGGGGATCCGCGCCATCGGCAGGATCTTGGAGGCGTGCACGATCGCCGAGTCCAGCCCGGCCTCCACACACTCGTTCAGGAACACCGAGTTGATCACCACACGGGCCGCCGGGCTCAACCCGAAGGAGATGTTGGACAGGCCCAGGGTGGTCTGCACGTCCGGGTGGCGGCGCTTGAGCTCGCGGATCGCCTCGATCGTCTCGATGCCGTCCCGGCGGGACTCCTCCTGCCCGGTGCCCAGGGTGAACGCCAGGCAGTCGACCAGGATCGACCCCTCGTCGATGCCGTACTCACCGGTCAGCTGCGCGATCAGCCGCTCGGCGATGGCCACCTTGGCCTCGGCGGTGCGGGCCTGCCCCTCCTCGTCGATGGTCAGCGCGACCAGGCCGGCGCCGTGCTCGCGGGCCAGCGACGCGATCCGGCCGAAGCGGCTGTCCGGACCGTCACCGTCCTCGTAGTTCACCGAGTTCAGCAACGCCCGGCCACCCAGCGCCTCCAGCCCCGCCCGCAACACCTCCGGCTCCGTGGAATCCAGCACAATCGGCAGCGTCGACGCGGTGGCCAGCCGCCCGGCGATCTCCCGCATGTCGGCGACGCCGTCGCGGCCGACGTAGTCCACACACAGGTCCAGCAGGTGCGAGCCGTCCCGGATCTGCTCACGGGCGATCTCCACGCAGGCCTGCCAGTCCCCGGCCAGCATCGACTCACGGAACTTCTTCGACCCATTGGCATTCGTCCGCTCACCGATCGCCAGATACGACGTGTCCTGACGGAACGGCACCGCCTGGTACAACGACGCCGCCGACGGCTCCGGACGCGGATCACGGCCGACCACCGGACGGCCCTGCACGCGCTCCACCACCTGCCGCAGATGCTCGGGCGTGGTGCCGCAGCAGCCGCCGACCAGCGACAGCCCGTACTCGCGGGTGAACACGTCGTGGGCGTCGGCCAGCTCGGACGGGGAGAGCGGATAGTGCGCGCCGTCCCTGCCCAGCACCGGCAGACCCGCGTTCGGCATGCACGACAGACCGACCCTCGCGTTCTTCGCCAGGTAGCGCAGATGCTCGCTCATCTCCGCCGGGCCGGTCGCGCAGTTCAAACCGATGTAGTCGACACCGAGCGGCTCCAGCGCCGCCAGCGCCGCACCGATCTCCGAGCCGAGCAGCATCGTGCCGGTCGTCTCCACCGTCACCTGCACCAGCACCGGCAGATCCAGACCCGCCTCCGCCAACGCCCGCTTGCAACCCAGAACAGCCGCCTTGGTCTGCAGCAGGTCCTGACTCGTCTCCACCAGCAGCGCATCCGCACCACCCGCGATCAGGCCGGCCGCGTTCTGCCGGAAGCCGTCGCGCAGCACCCCGTACGGGGCGTGGCCGAGCGTCGGCAGCTTGGTACCGGGGCCGATCGAACCCAGCACCCAGCGGGTGCGGCCGTCGGCGGCGTACGCGTCCGCCGTCTCGCGGGCGATCCGGGCGCCGGACTCGGACAGCTCGAAGACCCGCTCGGAGATGTCGTACTCCCCCAGCGCCGAGAAGTTGGCGCCGAAGGTGTTGGTCTCCACACAGTCCACACCCACCGCGAAATACGCGTCATGGACCGAACGCACGATGTCGGGCCGCGTCACATTCAGGACCTCGTTGCAGCCCTCCAGGTCCTGGAAGTCCTCCAACGACGGATCCTGCGCCTGGAGCATCGTGCCCATCGCACCGTCGGCCACCACCACCCGGGTGGCAAGCGCCTCACGCAACGCATCTGCGCGACTCTGCTGCTGTGCCGTTCCGTTCCGCGGCGTCATCAGGCGCCGACCGGGGTGTCGTCGGTGCGGCCGATCAGCTCCGCGGCCGAGACGCGGTACTCCTGGGTGCCGACCGTCTGCAACACCTCGGTGGCGAGGGCGCAGCCGAGGCGGGCCGCGCGGGGCATCGGCCACCGGCGGGCGAGGCCGGCCAGGAATCCGGCCCGGAAGGCGTCGCCGACACCGGTGGGGTCGGCGACGTGGTCGGTGGGCACGGCGGGGACGAGCAGCGGTGCCGCGTCGCTCCGGAGGATGCGGACGCCGTCGGCACCGAGTGTGGTGATCCAGGTGCCGACCTCCTCGAGGATCTGCCGCTCCGTCCAGCCCGCGGTCTGCTGGAGCAGTGCGGCCTCGTACTCGTTGGTGAAGAGCAGGTCCGCGCCCTGGACGAGGTGGCGGACCGCTGCCCGGTCGAGCCGGGCGAGTTGCTGGGACGGATCGGCCGCGAAGGAGAGGCCGAGGGTGCGGCACTCCTCGGTGCGGCGGATCATCGCCTGGGGGTCGTCGGGGGCGATGACGACGAGGTCGAGCCCGCCGACGCGGTCCACGACGGGGGCGAGGCGGATGCCACGGGCCTCGCTCATCGCCCCCGCGTAGAACGTGGCGATCTGGTTCTGGTCGGCGTCGGTGGTGCAGACGAATCGCGCGGTGTGCCTGGTCCGGCTGATCAGCACGGACTCGGTGTCGACGCCGGCGGCCTGCAACCAGGCGCCGTAGTCGGCGAAGTCGGCACCGGCCGCGCCGACCAGGACGGGACGCAGGCCCAGGCTTCCCAGCCCGAAGGCGATGTTGGCCGCGACCCCGCCGCGCCGGACCTCGAGGTCGTCGGCGAGGAAGGAGAGCGACACCTTGGACAGCTGGCCCTCGATCAACTGGTCCGCGAACCGCCCTGGGTAGACCATCAGATGGTCGGTGGCGATCGAACCGCTGACAGCGATACGCACGGCGGTGCCTCCTCGGGGCAACGGTGGGGCGACGGGTTCGGCGGGGCTCGGTTCGGCGGGGCTCAGGCCAGGGCGACGGCCCGCAGCTTCTCCACCCGGTCGGCGCGCTCCCAGGTGAAGTCGGGCAGTTCCCGGCCGAAGTGGCCGTACGCGGCGGTCTGGGCGTAGATGGGCCGCAGCAGGTCGAGGTCGCGGATGATCGCGGCCGGTCGCAGGTCGAAGACCTCGCTGACGGCGTCCTGGATCCTGGCCACCGGAACGGTCTCGGTGCCGAAGGTCTCCACGAACAGGCCGACCGGCTCGGCCTTGCCGATCGCGTACGCGACCTGCACCTCGGCGCGGCGGGCGAGGCCGGCGGCGACGATGTTCTTGGCCACCCAGCGCATCGCGTACGCGGCCGAGCGGTCCACCTTGGACGGGTCCTTGCCGGAGAAGGCGCCGCCGCCGTGGCGTGCGTAGCCCCCGTAGGTGTCGACGATGATCTTGCGGCCGGTCAGGCCGGCGTCGCCCATCGGGCCGCCGATCTCGAACCGCCCGGTGGGGTTGACCAGCAGCCGGTAGTCGCTGGTGTCCAGGGCCAGGCCGGCCAGCACCGGTTCGACGACGAACTCGCGGATGTCGGGGGCGAGCAGCGAGTCGAGGTCGATGTCGGCGGCGTGCTGGGTGGAGACCACCACGGTGTCGAGGCGGACGGCGCGGTCGCCGTCGTACTCGATGGTCACCTGGGTCTTGCCGTCGGGGCGCAGGTAGGGGACGGTGCCGTCCTTGCGGACCTGGGTGAGGCGCTGGGCGAGCCGGTGGGCCAGCGAGATCGGCAGCGGCAGCAGCTCGGGCGTGTCGTCGCAGGCGTAGCCGAACATCAGGCCCTGGTCGCCGGCGCCCTGTCGGTCGAGTTCGTCGGCCTCCTCCTGACCGGCCCCCTCGACGCGGGTCTCGTAGGCGCTGTCCACGCCCTGCGCGATGTCGGGCGACTGGGAGCCGATGGAGACCGAGACGCCGCAGGAGGCGCCGTCGAAGCCCTTGGCGGAGGAGTCGTAGCCGATCTCCAGGACGGCCTCCCGGACCAGGGCGGCGATGTCGGCGTAGGCGCTGGTGGTGACCTCACCGGCGATGTGCACCTGGCCGGTGGTGATCAGCGTCTCGACGGCGACCCGGGACGTCGGGTCCTCCCGTAGGAGGGCGTCGAGGATGGTGTCGCTGATCCGGTCCGCGATCTTGTCGGGGTGGCCCTCGGTCACGGACTCCGAGGTGAAGAGACGGCGGGACACGCTTCCTCCGAAGGGTCGGCTGCCATGGGCTGGCGGGGCCCGCACAGCCTGGGAGGGCGTTCTTCAGCTCGGCTCGAGCCCGGCTGGAAGGGCCGCCGCGGGCAGGGGCCTCGAGCCGGACCTGAGCGGTGCGGCGCATCGTGCGGGTGTCCCGTACACGGCGGTGAGGAGAGGTGTCCATGGCGACGACGACGGGCCGGCCGGCCTTCCGGGTGCTGGTGATCGGCGGTGGGATCGGCGGTCTCAGCCTGGCGCAACGGCTGCGGCAGGCCGGGGTGGACGTCCGGGTGTACGAGCGCGACGAGTCGGCGGACGGCCGCCGGCAGGGCTACCGGCTGCGGATCAGCCCGGAGGGCGAGGCCGCGCTGCGGGCCTGCCTGCCGGCCCGGCTCACGGAGCTGGTGGCGGCGACGGCCAACACCCGGGACGATGCCGGGCTGGCCGCCTACGACGAGCAGCTGACGGAGCAGTGGGCGCCGAGGTTCGAGGATCCGCGGGCGGACCGGGCCGACAAGATCGACGCCGTGGACCGGGTGACCCTGCGCCGGATCCTGCTGGCCGGACTGGCGGACACCGTCCACTTCGGCAAGAACTTCGAGCGGCTCGCGCACACGCCCGACGGCCGGGTGACGGCCTACTTCGCGGACGGCACCGAGGCCACCGGCGACGTGCTGGTGGCGGCCGACGGCACCAACTCCCGGGTCCGGGCGCAGCTGCGGCCGGGGGACGCTCCCCAGGACCTCGGCATCCGGACGGTGTTCTCCCGGATCCCCCGGGACGCGGCGATCGCGGCCGGCCTGCCGGCGGCGCTGCAGGACCGGTTCTCCTATGTGATCGGCACCGACGGCCATCACCTCGGCCTGATGCCGATGCTGTTCCGCGAGCGCCCCTCCGCCGCCGCCGCGAGGCTGGCGCCCGAGGCGGAGCTGGCGGACGGCGAGGACTACTACATGTCCGTGTTCAACGTGCACCAGCAGGACCTCGGCCTGTCGGAGGAGGAGTTCTTCGCGCTGGACGGCGAGGAGCTGTGCGCGCTGGTCGTCGAGCGCACCCGGGCCTGGCACCCGGACCTCCGCGGGATCTTCGGCTTCGCCCAGCCGGAGACGACGTTCGCCGTCGCGCTGCGCGCCACCCGCCCGGTGGAGGCCTGGGAGACCGGCCCGGTGGTCCCGTTGGGCGACGCGGTGCACGCGATGCCGCCGTCCGGGGGCGTAGGGGCGAACACGGCGCTGCGGGACGCGCAGGCGCTCGGCGCGCTGCTGGCCGAGGTGGCGGCGGGCCGGCGGGAGCTGGCGGACGCGGTGGCGGAGTACCAGAAGGGGATGATCGAGTACGCCACGGAGGGGGTCGAGATGTCGCTGAGGATCGCCGACTGGTCGATCAAGAAGGCCGCGGGCTGATCCGGGGCCGGACGACGCGGGAGGGGTGGGCCGGACGATCCGGCCCACCCCTCCCGTTCTATCCGGCCCGCCGGTCGCTCCCGGTCAGGACACCGTGCCCTCGTAGGCGCCGATGTTCGGCGCGGCGTCGGAGGGCACCGGGGCGCCGCCGCAGTCCCGTCCGCCGTTGAGGGCGATCCGGACGCCGGCGCGGACGGCCGGGGACCCGCACGTCAGCCGGTAGCCCTGCGGGCCCGTGCCGGGCGCGGCGAACAGCGGGTCGGCCTTGACCGCGTGGAGGTCGCCGGCGGGGACCTGGTCGATGTTGAAGTACAGGTTGTGGTCGAAGGTGCTCACCGGGTCCGTGATGGTCGAACCGCCCGGCCGGCCGTAGAAGATGTTGTTGCGGTAGGAGACCACGGACTGGCCGTAGTTGCCGATCAGCGCCTTGGCGACGGAGGAGTACACCACGTTGTTGTAGAAGGAGAGGTTGGTCATGGTGACGCCGCAGCCGTTGAAGACCACCGGGAAGACGGCGCCGTTGTAGACGGCGTCGTGGTCGTTCTGGCTGATGTTGTAGCGGACGGTCACGCCGTCGCTGAACTGGCCCGGGGCGGTGCAGAAGGCGAGGAAGCCGCCGCCGTTGTCGTGGCTGTAGTTGTACTGGTAGACGACGTCCTGGTTCGAGCCGTCCGCGTCGAAGGCCATCATCGGCGGCGAGCTGGCGCCGTGCGAGACGTCGTTGTACTCCATCACGGAGTGGTCCGCGTTCCACACCCAGACGCCGGAGTGGTAGGCCGTGGCCCGCAGGCCGAACCCGTCGACGACGTTGTGGTCGATCAGCGGGGAGACGGCGTTCTGGACCACTATGCCGTCCCCGCCCATGTCGGCCAGGCGGTTGCCGGTGACCCGGACGTTGGTCATCGGCACGAAGTGGTTGGTGCCGGTCGGGAAGAGGTCCCGCTTGGACCACTGGGAGACGGTGGCGATGCCGTAGCCCTCGGTGGTGGTGACGGTGCTGTTCGCGACCCGGATGCCGTCGAAGGTGGTGGGCGTGGTCGAGCCGGCCGCCTTGAAGACGATGCCGCCGCTGGCCTCGTCGATCGGACCGGTGCTGTCGATGCTGGTCACGTCGTGGACGTTGACGTTCTCGACGACGTAGTGGCTGCCGGTGCCGTAGTCGGTCAGCAGCACGTAGATGCCGGTGCGGACGGTACCGTCCTGGGCGGCCTTGTTGGAGACGTCGAGGTTGCGGATCTCCCAGCCCTGGCTGTTCTGCAGGAAGACCGCGGCGCGGGCGCCGCCGCCGGTGATCGCGGCGCGGGCGGTACCACCGTACGAGCCGATGGTGACCGGCCGGTCCGCGGTGCCGGAGCCGAGCGGGGCCAGCTGCCCGGCGCAGGTGGTGCCGCTGCGCAGCAGGATCGAGTCGCCGGGCCGGAAGGTGGCGCCGTTGACCTTGGCGAGGCTGTGCCAGGCGGCGGCGGCGGTGGTGCCCGCGGCCGCGTCGTTGCCCGCCGCGCAGTCGACGTAGTACTGGTGGCCGGTGGTGTCCGCGTGGGCGGCCGGCGCGGCGACGACGGCGGGGGCGGCCGCGAGGGCCAGACCCACGACCGCTCTGAGGGTGCCACCGAGGAAGCCGGGGCGCCCTGGCGGCCGGCCGCGCCGGACGCCGGTCCGGTCTCCGGCCAGCGGGTTGCGGATGCTCATGACTGTTCCTTCCGATCGGGAAAACGCGGGACCGCCGGCGGTTTTCCGGCCGGCGGCGCTGCCTGCGAGGATGTGAGGGACCGCCCGACGCGCGCTCGGGCGGCGCTCGAGCGCGCGTCGGGCGCGGGTGGGGCCGGCCGTCAGCGGCCGCCCGCGGGGTGGATGACCTGCCCGCTGATGTTCCCGTTGGCCGCCGAACCGAGGAAGACGATCAGCCGGGCGACCTCGTCGGCGGTGCTCAGCCGGCCGCTCGGGGTCTCGGCGACGGCCTTCTCCAGCAGCGCCGGGTCGACCGCCTCGAGGCTCTCGGTGATGGTGCCGCCGGGCGCGACCACGTTGGCGAGTACGCCGTCACCGGTCCACATCAGGCCGCGCACGAAGCCGTGCAGGGAGGCCTTGGCCGCGCTGTAGATCTCCGAGCCCGGATTGCCGTGCATCGCGGTGACGGAGGAGAGCAGCACGATCCGGCCGAAGCCGCGTTCGCGCATCCCGCCGAGTGCCTGGCGGACCGTCCACAGGTGACCCTCGACGTTCTCCCGGTACCGGCCGAGCCAGAAGTCCATCGGGAACTCCTGGTAGGGCACCATGTCCTCGGGATTCATCCACACCCAGGTCTGGGCGTTGGCGACCAGGACGTCGACCCCGCCCCAGGCCTCCTCGACGGCGGCGACCGTCTCCGCGATCGACTGCGGGTCGGCCAGGTCGTAATGGTGGGCGGACGCCCGGTCGGCGCCGCCGAGTTCCTCGACCAGCTTGTCGGCGGCCTCCTTGGACTTCAGGTAGGTGACCGCGACCCGCGCCCCCTCCGCGGCGAACGCCTTCGCCGTTGCCCGGCCTATCCCCCTGGTGGCGCCGGTGACCAGCACCCGCTTGTCCGCCAACCCCAGATCCATGACATGTCCCCTCGTGCTCTGGCGGCGTGGCCCCACAGCCCCGCCGGCACCCCACCCTCGGCAAGGGCGCTCGAACACCGCTCGGGACTCGGTGGAGCGCGGCTCGAGCGGGTCGCCGGCCGTACTCCCCCTCGTGGGTTCCTCGAGTGCTTCTGGAGCGGTCGGGCGCACTGTTCGCGCCGTCCGGCCGTTCCTCGTCGAAAGGCACCACGATGGCCACCTCCGCACCGCCCCTGACCACCGCGCCCGCCCCGGACCGGCTCCGCTGGTACGCCCTGGCGGCGATCCTCACCACCCACTGCATGGACCTGCTCGACGGCATGATGGTGAACACCGTCGCGCCGTCGATCCGCACCGGACTGCACGGCAGTTACGCGGACCTCCAGTGGATGGCCGCCGGCTACACCCTCGCCTTCGCCTCGCTGCTGATCACCGGCGGGCGGCTCGGGGACGTCCTCGGCCGCAGACGGATGCTGCTGGTCGGCACCGTCGGCTTCACCCTCGCCTCGCTGCTGGCCGCCTTCTCGGTCAACCCGCAGATGATCATCACCGCCCGGATCCTCCAGGGAGGCTTCGCCGCGGTGATGGTCCCGCAGGGGCTCGGCATCATGCGCGACCTCTTCCCCGGCCGTGAACTGCCCAAGGCCATCGGCATGATGGGCCCGGTCGTGGGTATCGCCGCGATCGTCGCGCCGGTGCTCGGCGGCGCCCTGGCCACCGGGGACCTCTTCGGTCTCGGCTGGCGCACGGTCTTCTTCATCAACGTGCCGCTCGGCGTCCTCGCGACCGTCGGCACCCTGCGGTACGTCCCCGCCGGGCAGCCCGTCGAACGGGCCGGGCTGCGCCGGCTGGACGGCGTCGGCACGGTGCTGGCCGCCGGGGCGATGGTCCTGGTGGCCTACCCGCTGATGCAGGGCCGCGGCGAGTCGTGGCCCGCCTGGTGCTTCGTCAGCATGGCGTCCGCGCTGCCGGTCCTGGCCCTGCTCGGGCTGCACCAGCTCCGGCGGGCCCGGGCCGGGCGGGTCCCGCTGATCGAGCCGGCCCTGGTGCGCAACGGTCGGTTCGTCGCCGCCCTGCTGGTCGGGATGTTCTACTACATGGCGCTCAGCGGCATGATGTTCGCCCTGCTGGTCCAGTTGCAGACCGCGCACGGCTTCTCGTCGCTGGGCGCCGGACTGGCGATGGTGCCGTGGACGCTCGCCTCGGCGGTCGGCTCGGCGCTGGCCGGCACGGTGCTGGCACGCCGCTGGGACGGCCTGCGCACGCTCCAGGGCGGGCTGGCGCTGCTGGCCGTCGGAGCGGTCGGGGTGATCGCCGTGGTGTCGGCCGGGCCGGACGTCTCCGGCTGGCAGCTGGCGGTTCCGCTGGTGCTGCTCGGGCTCGGCATGGGCGGGGTCCTGACCCCGTACTACAACCTGGCGCTCACCATGGTCGCGGTGCCGGAGACCGGTGCCGCGTCCGGACTGCTCAACTCGGTGCAGCAGTTGGGCAACAGCATCGGGTACGCGCTGCTGGGCACGGTCTTCTTCAGCTACCTGACGGAGGACCCGGCCAGTGCCGACGACGCGCTGCGGGTGACGTTCTGGCTCGCCGCCGGCCTGCTGGTGGCGGCCGGGGCGGCGGCCTTCCTGATGCGCGGACGGACGCTGCGGGCGCCGCGGGCGGGGCTCAAGGCCCAGCCCGAGGTGCCGGCGTAACGGGCCGGGCCCGGGCCCTCCGTGGGGAGGACCCGGGCCCGGCCGGCGCCGGCCGCGCGGTCGGCGCAGCGCGGGGCGGTCAGCGCAGCGCGGGGCGGCTCATCCCGCCGTCGATGGTGTAGTCGGCGCCGGTGATGCTGGGGACCGCGCCGGAGGCGAACAGCACCACCAGGGTGGCGATCTCCTCCGGCTCGATGATCCGGCCGGTGGCCAGCCCGGTCATCCTGGGCACCGCCTCGATGAACTGCTCCGGGGTGAGCCCGGCCTTCTCGGCCGTCGCCGGGTTGGTCCAGACCCTGGTGCGCACCGGGCCGGGCGAGATGGTGTTGACCCGGACGCCGCGCGGGGTGAACTCGGCGGCCAGCGACTTGCCGACGCTGGCGAGCGCGGCCTTGGCGGCCGAGTAGTGGCCGAGCCGCGGGTCGGCCAGGGTGGCGTTCACCGAGCCGATGTTGACCACCGCCCCCCGGCGCTCGACCAGGCTGGGCAGGGCCTCCCTGGTGGTCCGCACGGCGGTGAGGACGTTCAGCCCGAACGCTTCGAGCCAGGTGTCGTCGTCGATGTCGAGGAAGCCGTCGGCCAGCTTCACCCCGCCGCCGACGTTGTTGACCAGGATGTCGATGCCGCCGAACTCGGCGAGCGCGTGCTTCACCAGACGCCGCCCGCCGTCCTCGGTGGCGAGGTCCACGGCGAGCGTGTGGGGTGTGGCGTCGAGCAGCTCCGGACCGACGGTCCGGGAGCCGCCGAGCACGTCCGCGCCGGCGGCTGCCAGGGCCCGGACGCAGGCCAGCCCGATCCCGCTGCCGGCACCGGTGACGACGGCCTTGCGGCCGGTCAGGTCGAATCGCATGGGGTCTCCTACGAGGTGGGTCGGCGTTGTTCGGCGAAGAAGCGGCCGCTCGGGCCGGCGGCCGGGAGGTCGGCCAGGTCGGCGATGAACCGGGCCGCCTCCTCGGGCAGTTGCTGCTGACCGGGCATCATCCGGGTCCGGACCCGCCCGGGGTTGACGGCGTCGACCCGCACACCGGTGCCCTCGGTGTGGCCGGCCAGCAGCGTGGTCAGCCCGTTGAGGGCGCTCTTGGAGAGCGAGTAGCCGGGGGCGCCCGCGAACAGCCGGCCGCCGAACTCGGCGGTCGTGCCGCTGGAGAGCACCAGCACCTGGCCCCGGCCCCGGCGGACCATCGCCGGGACGAACGCCTGGACCACCCGCCAGGTGCCCAGCAGGTTGACCCGCAGGGTCTGTTCGACCAGGTCCAGCGGGACGCTCAGCGGGTCGGTGCGGGCGTCCAGCAGCACCCCGGCGTTGCAGATCAGCAGGTCGACCGGGCCGGCCGCCGCGGCGGCGCGCTCGACGCTCTCCGGGTCGGTGGTGTCCAGGGCCTGCCAGCGGGTGCCCAGCTCGGCGGCGGTCGCGCGGGCGTCCTCGGCGGAGCGGGCGGTCAGCACCACGTCGGTGCCCCGCCGGTGGAGTTCGGCGGCGACGGCCCGGCCGATGCCCCGGTTGGCGCCGGTGATCAGCGCGGTGCGGCGCGCGGGGCCGTCCGGTCCGGCGGTCACGGCTTCACGTCCATGTCACGGTCTCCAGTCCCCGCCGGGTCAGCGGAAGCGCAGCGGCAGGTACTTGACGCTGTTCATGAAGTTGGTCGCCGGCCGGACGGGGTCGGCGGTGAGTTCCAGGCGGGGCAGCAGGTCGACCACGCCGTCCAGGAACTGGCGCAGCTCCATCGCCGCCAGGCCGTTGCCGATGCAGACGTGCGGGCCGCCGCCGCCGAAGCTCACGTGCTGGTTGGGGGTGCGGCCGACGTCGAAGCGGTCCGGGTCGGCGAAGACCCTCTCGTCGCGGTTGGCGGAGCTGTACCAGAGCACCACCGTGTCGCCGGCCGCGACGGGCTGCCCGGCGATCTCGGTGTCGGTGACAACCCGGCGGGCGAAGTGGGTCACCGGGGTGACCCAGCGCAGCACCTCGTTGGCGGCCGACGGCACCAGGCTCCGGTCCGCGCGCAGCCTGGCGAGTTCGCCGGGTGCCTCCAGCAGGGCGAGGACCGCGCCGGTGACGGAGCAGTAGGTGGTTTCGATGCCCGCGGTGATCAGTGTGGAGGCGAAGAGGCCGACCTCGTCGGCGGTGAGCCGGTCGGGCAGGCCGAGCCGGTCGGCGCCCTGGAGCCGGGCCGCGAGCAGCAGCGAGAGGCAGTCGTCGGCGGGGTGCGCGGCGCGGTGACGGGCGAAGTCCAGCAGGTACTCGTGGATCAGCTGGAACGGGTTGCCCCCGCCGCCGTCCGCCTCGCCCCCGCCGGCTTCGCCCTCGCCCTCGCCCTCGTCGCCGAGGTTGACCGTGCGCCGGGCCCAGCCGAGCATCATGGCGCGGTCCCGGTGGGGGATGTCCAGCAGTTCGAGCAGCACCTCGAAGGGCAGCCGCAGTGCGATCGTCTCGGCGAGGTCGAAGGTGCCCTGCTCGCGGGCCTCGGCGAGCAGGCTGTCGACGATGCCCCGGACCGGCCCTTCCAGGGCGGCCAGCCGGGCGGGGGCGAAGGCCTTGAAGGTGAGTTTGCGGATCCTGGTGTGGTCGGGGCTGTCGAGGAAGGTGATGATCGGCGGGCTGGGGTCGACCTTGCGGATCGAGGTCATGGTGGTGGGGCTGGAGGAGAAGGTCCTGGCGTCCCTGGAGACGGCGGCGACCTCGCCGTGGCGCACCACGTGCCAGAGCGGTTCGCCGTCGGTGTCGACGCCCTTGACCAGGCCTTCGGTCTGCCGCAGCCGGCGGAAGTACGCGTGCGGGACGCCGTCGGCGAAGGAGGCCGGATCCATCAGGTCGAGGTCCTGGGCGGTCATCGGGCTGCCTTTCCGGCGAGACGTGCCGGCGCGCCGGCGCAGCAGTCGGCGAACGCGATCTCGTGCCCGACGCCCTCGGCGAAGTGGTCGATGAGCAGGCGGCGCTGCGCCGGGGTGGCGGCGGCGCCGGCGCGGTCGGCGAGGTCGCGGAACGCCTGGACGGCGTACCGGTAGGACTCGCCGGGGTGGTAGGCGGTGATCCACGGCAGGTAGCGGGTGCCGGGCTCGGCGTGGTCGCGCAGATGGTCGGAGACCTCGGCGTTGAACCAGACCATGGGCAGCAGGGCGCCGAGGCCCGCGTGGAAGGAGTGCGCGGCGGAGGTGGTGAAGAAGGCGGCGTGCGCGGCCACGGCGGGTTCGGCGGGGCCGTCCCCGCCCGGGGCGGGCAGCCGCAGCTCGTCCGCGAGCGCGCCGTAGGCGGCGCGCAGCCCGTCCCGGGCCTCCAGGGTGCCGAGGACGGACTGCGCGAGCAGCGCGGTGTCCGCGTCGTCCCGGGCGGACGCGGCGCAGCGGGCGAGTGCGCGGGCGTAGGCGGGCAGCAGGTGGCCGGTGTCCTGGCGGACGAAGCGGGCCAGGGCCTCGGCGGGCAGGGTGCCGCGCCGCAGGCCGGTCCAGAACGGATGGTCCAGCACCCGGCGCAGGGCCGGTGCGCTGATCTCGGCGAGTTCCCGGTGCAGCATCGCTCTCCCTCTCGGCGTCGTCGGCCCTCGGGTGGGGACGCTAGGCAGACGCGCTCGAAGGAGCCTGGGGCCCGCCTCGACGGCGGGTGGTGCGCGGCGGGTCAGTCGAGGTCGGCGGCGGGGCCGGCGAGTGCGGTGAGCTCCTCCCAGGACCAGGTGAGCCGGCCCGCCTCGATGTCCTCGACGACGGCGGTGAGCCAGGCGAGTTCGGCGGCGGCCATGGTGCGCTGGTAGTCGGTCTCCAGCAGGACGACCCGGCCGAGTCCGTCGTCGCTCTCCTCGGCGAGGGTGGCCTCCAGCTGCTCCAGGGTGCGGGTGACGGCCCGGACGCGGCGTTCCAGGACGGCGCGGGTCTCGTCCGGGGTGAGCATCAGCGCGAACGAGAGCGCGACGGGGAACTGCGGGAACTCCTGCTTGGGGGTGCCGAGCATGTCGAGCAGCCAGGCCCGGGTGGTCTCCCGGCCGGCCTCGGTGACCTTGTAGAGGGTGCGTTCCGCGTACTGCTGGTCGCGTCCGACCTCGTGCACCTCGACCAGGCCGGCGGCCTGGAGCCGCTCGATGGTCCGGTAGATGCCGGCCCGCTGGTTGACGTTGACGACCTGGTCCTTGCCCCACTGCTTGATCAGCCGCTGCATGCCGTAGGGGTGCAGCGGCTGGTAGTGCAGCAGCGACAGGACGGTCAGGGCGAGCGGGGAGCTGCGGAGTGCGGTGTCGGCCATGGGCGCATCGTACGGCCGCGCCACCGTCCCCCGGCAACTAGTCATCGCAGAACCAGTTGACATGGAACTAGTTGCACTGCAACTATGAAGAAGTCAGCACGGAAGCTCACCCGGACAGGAAGGACCCACCGAGATGACCGCCACCGAGCGCATCCTCGCCGACCACACCGTGACCAAGCGGCTGGGCAACTGGACCGGCGCGGACAGCTTCGACGTCCGCGGCCGCGACGCCAGCATCGTCCTCGACCTCCGCTCCCCGGACGTCCCGGACGACCTCCAGTTCCACCTCGACCTGCACCGGACCACCGTCAAGCTGCTGGTCTCCGACGGCGACACCCTCGACCACTGGGACGTGACCTGGCCCGCCAAGGGCCGGCTCAAGGACGCCCAGGGCCCGACCGGCAAGACCGGCCGCCGGATCCACCTGTACGGCACCGCCGTCAACAGCGAGATCCGGGTCCACCGCGGCGGCGTCGCGATCGTCTCGGCGATGCTCTCCCGGGAGTACCTGGACGACGCGCTGGCCGCCCGCCGCGAGGGCCGGCACACCACCGTCGACGACCCGTCGCGCGCGGTCTGACGGCATGCCGAAGGCCGGCCCGTGGCGGGAGGGGATGCCACGGACCGGCCTCGAATCGGCGTGCGGAACTGCCTGGGGAACGGCGGAACGGCGTTGCGGAACTGCCTGCGGAACAGCGGAACGGCCGGAGGGAACGGCGTACTACCAGGTGACGGGAAGCTCGTGCGCCCCGTGGAACACCTTGGACTCGCCGGCCGTGCGGACCTTCTCGGCCGGCACCGCGAGCCGCAGGTCCGGCAGCCGGCGCAGCAGCGCGCGGAACGCCAGCTTCATCTCCACCCGCGCCAGCTGGGCGCCCAGGC
Organism: Kitasatospora sp. NPDC032757; assembly: GCF_055579305.1. NCBI lineage: Bacteria > Bacillati > Actinomycetota > Actinomycetes > Kitasatosporales > Streptomycetaceae > Kitasatospora > Kitasatospora sp. NPDC032757. The sequence continues at coordinate 15,117 of NZ_JBVINN010000045.1, forward strand.
ACTGGTGGACGCCGTGGCCGAACGCCAGGTGCGGCGCCTGCGCCCGGGTCAGGTCCAGCCGGTCGGGGTCCGGGTACTGCTCCGGATCCCGGTTGGCGGCGGCCAGCGAGACGATCAGCGTCTCGCCGGCCCGGACGGTCCGGCCCCCCACCTCGAGGTCGGCGCGCGCCGTCCGGGTCAGCCCGAACTGGACGATCGTCAGGTAGCGCAGCAACTCCTCCACCGCGCCGTCCAGCAAGGACTCGTCACTGCGCAGCAGCTCCGCCTGCTCCGGGTGGCTCAGCAGCGCGAACGCCCCGAGGCCGAGCATGTTGGCCGTCGTCTCCAGCCCGGCGATCAGCAGCAGGGCCGCGATGCCCACCACCTCGTCGTCCTCGAGCGGGGTGTCACCGTGCAGCAGATCGCTCAGGATGTCGTCGCGACGGTCGGACCGCCGCTCGCGGACCAGGTCGGCCAGCCCGCCGTAGAGGCCGTCCCGGGCCTCCCGCAGCGGATCCTCGGCGACGTCGAGCGAGAGCATGGTGAGGATCCACCGCTGGTAGTCCGGCCGCTGGTGCTCCGGAATGCCCAGCATGCCGGTGATCACCCGGGTCGGAACGGGCTGGGCGAACCACTCGACCAGGTCGGCGGGCGCGCCGTGCGCGATCATCGCGTCCAGCTGCTCGTCGATGATCCGTTCCAGTTCCGGGGTGATCTCGCGGCACCGCTTGCGGGTGAAGTAGCGGCTCACCAGGCGCCGGTAGCGACTCTGCTCCGGCGGGTCCAGCGCCGAGAAAACCCCGGGCGGGACGTCCAGTTCATCCTCGGGGAGCGGCAGTTCGGTGGCCGGCGTGACCTGGATCAGTGGCGGACTGGTCCTCGGGTCGGCGAGCGCGGCGCGGACGTCGTCGTACCGGGTGGCCAGCCAGCCGACCCGGCCGCCGGGCAGCCGGAGCCGGCTCACCGGCCGCTCGGCGCGCAGCCTCGCGTACTCCTCGGGCGGGTCGAACGGGCACCCCCGCCGCGACGGCAGGGTCATCGGGTCGGGAAGCGGTCTCTCCATCAGCACACCTGTGTCTCGAATCGGCCGGCTCAAGGGGCCGGACGCGTCTCAAGGGCCTCGTCCGGTCGGCCCGCCGTCAGACCGGCCGGTACTCCAGCAGCGCGACGTCGCCGGGGACCGGCTCGTTGGCGCGCGCGAACCCGGCCGCACCGGCGATCCGGTCCCACTCCGCCAGACCCCGCTCGCGGCCGCCGAGCACGGCCAGCGACTCGACGTCGATCAGCTTGCCCACGTCCCACTCCCCCGGGCCGCGCAGCAGGTTCTCCACGATCAGCAGCCGGGCGTCGCCCTCGCCGACGGCGGCGCGGACGGAACGCAGGATCAGCTCGGCCTTGGCGTTGTCCCAGTTGTGCAGGGTGTTCTTGATGAAGTAGGCGTCACAGCCGCCCGGCACCTCCACGAAGAAGTCCGTCGGCACCACGCTGATCCGGTCGCCCACCCCCGATCCGTCCAGCACCTCCTTGGCCTCGGCGACGGTGTGCGGCTGGTCGGCCAGCACACCGGTGGTGCCGGGGAAGCGCCGGAGCAGCTCGACCAGGAAGTGGCCGCGGCCGCCGCCCACGTCGGCGATCCGGCGGAACCGGCCGAAGTCGAACTCGTCGAAGATCCGGTCGGTGCCCGGGTAGCGGTTCTGCAGCATCGCCCGGTCCAGCACCGCGGCCTTGTCCGGATTGGCCTGGGTGTACTCGTAGAACGGCGCTCCGAAGGCCTCGACGAACGCGGCCTCGCCCGTCCGCAGGGAGTGCGCGACGTTCTCGTACGGGCGCCAGAGCATCGGGTCCGAGGCGAACAGGAACATGTCCCGGATACCGCCCTCGGCGTCCGAGACCAGGCCCTCGGAGACCGGCCGCAGCGCGAACCGGCCCTCCCGGTCCTCGTCCAGGACACCGGCGGCGGCGACGGCCCGCAGGACGCGGTAGAGCGCGTCGGCGTCGGTGCCGGTGGCCGCGCTCAGCTCGGCCGCCGTGCGCGGGCCGCCGGCCAGCGCGTCCGGCACGCCGACCTCGACGATCGCGCGCAGCGCGCCGATCGCCCACTTCGCATAGATGAATCCGAGTACCTGCTGGCGCGGTGGCAGGCCCTGGTCGAACCAGCCGGCCATGCCCGGGGTCTCGGGTGTGCTGCCCTGCGCGTTCATCGTCGTACACCTCTCGGTCGGCGCTCCGGCCGCCCCAGAGTCCGGCCGCCCGCTCGAAGCGGCGTCGCGCAGCGGTCGAGCGCCGGACGGGTCCACCGGCGGTCGAGGGGTTCTCGAAGCGCCGCCCGCACGCTGCCGGGGCTACCCCTACCGACGGAAGGAGACGCCCGTGTGCGGTATCACCGGCTGGGTGGACTTCGGGCAGGACCTCGCACAGCGGCGGCCCGTACTACGGGCGATGACCGCGGCGCTGGCCGACCGTGGTGTCGACGGCGAAGGCCTCTGGCTGGGCGGCGCCGCCGCCCTCGGTCACACCCGTACGGCCGTCATCGACCTCGACGGCGGCGCGCAGCCGCTGGCCGCCGAGGAGGACGGCCGGACGGCCGCCGTGATCGTCCACAACGGCGAGATCTACAACTTCCGGCAGCTGCGCGACGAACTGACGGCCCGCGGCCGCCGGTTCCGCACCCGCTCCGACACCGAGGTGGCCCTCCAGGCGTACCTGGAGTGGGGGCCCTCCTTCGCCGAACGGCTGGAGGGCATCTTCGCGTTCGCCATCTGGGACGTACGCCGGAACGAACTGGTGCTGGTCCGGGACCGGTTGGGCGTCAAGCCGCTCTTCTACGCCGAACTGCCCCAGGGCGTGCTGTTCGGCTCCGAGCCGAAGGCGCTGCTGGCGCACCCGCAGATCCGCCCCGTGGTGGACGGCGACGGGCTGCGCGAGCTGTTCTCGGTCGCCAAGCAGCCCGGCCGGGCGGTCTTCCGCGACATGCGGGAGCTGCTCCCCGGCCACACCCTGACGATCGGCCGCGGCGGCGCCCGGCTGCGCCCCTACTGGACGCTGACCGCCCGCCCGCACACCGACGACCTCAAGGACACCGTCGCCACCGTGCGCGACCTGCTGCACGACATCGTGTCGCGCGAACTGGTCGCCGACGTGCCGCTGTGCACCGCGCTCTCCGGCGGCCTGGACTCCAGCACCGTCACCGCGATCGCGGCCGGCCTGCGCCGGGACCGGGACGGCGAGCGCACGCGCACCTTCGTGACCACCTTCGACGACTACGTCGAGCGATTCCAACGCGACGACGTCCGCTTCTCCCCGGACGAGCCCTACGCGATCGAGGTCGCCCGGCACGTCGACTCCGACCACGTCAACATCCGGCTGGACCCGAAGACCCTGATGGACCGCCGGACCAGGCTCGACGTGGTGCTGGCCCAGGACGGCCCCTCCACCCTCGGGGACATGGACACCTCCAACTACCTCACCTCGCGCGAGATCAAGCGGCACTCCACGGTGGCGCTGGTCGGCGAGGTGGCCGACGAGATCTTCGGCGGCTACAACTGGATGTTCAAGCCCGAGTGCATCGCCGCCGACACGTTCCCGTGGGTGGTCAACGAGGGCCTGCACCCCAGCAACCGGGGCGGCCAGGGCCGTGACCTCTTCGGCACCGGCTTCCTCGACAAGCTGGACATGGCCGGCCACTACGCCGACACCTACCGCGAGGCGGCCGCACAGGCCCCGCACCAGGACGGCGAGAGCCCCGAGGAACACCGGATGCGCACCATCGGCTACCTCACCCTGACCCGGTGGCTGCCGATGCTGCTGGACCGCGGCGACCGGCTCTCCATGGCGAACGGCCTGGAACTGCGGGTGCCCTACGCCGACCACCGGCTGGTCGAGTACCTCTACAACACGCCGTGGAGCCTCAAGACCCACGACGGCCGGGAGAAGTCCCTCCTGCGGGACGTCGCCCGCGACCTGCTGCCCGTCTCGGTCCTGGAGCGCAAGAAGAGCCCGTGGCCGGTCACCCAGGACCCGGCGTACACCCGGATGCTGCACGCCGAACTGGCCGCGCTGGTCGCCGACGACAGCGCGCCGATCCTGCCCTACCTCAACCTCGACGCGGTGCGGCGCACCCTGGCCGCGCCCGGTGAGGCGCACGACTGGCCGAGCCGGATGCACCTGGAGATGGCGCTGCAGTTCAACACCTGGCTCACGCACTACGACATCGAGCTGGCGCTCTGAATGGAGACCGAGATGACCGACCCCGCCGGCGGCCCGATCGCCGACGAACGCCTGGACCCGCGGATCGCGCACGCCCAGGAGGTGTACACCAAGGGCAAGCTGGCCATCTACGACAAGTGGGTGCTCGGTCTGTTCTGCTCGGCGGTCTGGCGCTGCCCGGCGCACGTGATGCGCCGGCTGTACGACACCGAGGCCGGCCGGCGGCACCTGGACATCGGCCCCGGCACCGGCTACTTCGTGGACCGCTGCGAGTTCCCCGTCCCCGACCCGGAGATCACCCTGCTCGACCTGAGCGAGGAGTGCCTGACCATGTCGGCCCAGCGGCTGGCCCGCTACCGGCCGCGGACCTGCCAGGCCAACCTGATGAACCGGCTGCCGCTGCCCAAGGGGCACTTCGACTCGGCGGCGATGAACCTGGTCTTCCACACCATCCCCGGCGGCTGGGACACCAAGGGCGTCATCCTCGGGCACGTCGCCGAGACGCTGCGGCCCGGCGGGGTGCTCTTCGGCACCACCGTGCTCGCCGAGGGGGTGCCGATGAACCGCTTCACCCACAAGCTGCTGCTGGAACAGCACCGGCGCGGCAACTTCCAGAACCAGGGCGACGACCCGCAGGGCCTGGAGCGCCAGCTCGCCAAGTACTTCCCGGACTACACGGTGCGGATCCGGGGCGCGGTCGCGGTCTTCAAGGGCATCGCCGGCTGACGGCGCCCACGCCGAAGGCGCCGGCCCCCGGAAGGGGACCGGCGCCTTCGGCGTCCGCCGGGCCGGATCAGGCCTTGGCGGACAGCACCTCGCGCAGCGCACCGGCCAGCGCGGCCGCCGGATCGGCCGGCAGCTCCTCGCTGCGCCAGGCCACGTACCCGTCGGGGCGGACCAGCACCGCGCCGCCGTGCCCGAGCCGGTAGCGGGCGGCCCAGTTGGCCTCGACGTCGACCAGGTCGGCACCGGCCGAGGCGGGACCGACCCGGTAGGCCCGCACCGGGACGGACGTGTGCGCCGACGCCTCCGCCGCCGCCCGCGTCCACTCGTTCCCGGCCGGGCCGGTGACCAGCGTGAACGCGTCGTGGAAGAGGTCGTGCACGCCGATCCGGCGGCCCTCGTGGTCCAGCCACAGGTGCGGTGCCCGGGAGCCGGGCCGCGCCCGCTGCTCCACCTGCTCGCCGATCACACCGGTGTGCTCGGCCCCCAGCGTCGCCGAGGAGCTGTACAGCTGCGCCAGGATGCACAGCGTCGGCTCCAGCGGGTCCTCCTGCGGGGTGGGCCCGAAGCGGGACTCCTGGCTGCGCACCGTGAGGTCCGCCAGTTCGACCGCCACCGCGCGCCGCTCGGCCTCGTAGCTGTCGAGCAGCGCGTCACCGGCCTGGCCCTTGACCACCGCGGCGAGCTTCCAGGCCAGGTTGTGCGCGTCCTGGACGGCCGAGTTGGCGCCCAGCGCGCCGGCCGGCGGCCAGACGTGCGCGGCGTCGCCGACCAGGAAGACCCGGCCCGCCCGGTAGGCGTCGGCGACCGCCACCGCCTCCTCCCAGGCGGCCTTGTCCAGCACCTCGACCGGCTGGTCCCGGCCGATCAGCGCCTTCGCGGCCTCGGCGCACCGCTCGACGGTGTAGTCCTCCGGGGACTCCACCGCCGGGTCGTAGGTGAGCGCCACGCCCCACTGGCCGGGCACCGCGTGCGTCACGAAGCCGCCCGACGCGCCCGCCCCGCCGATGATCCAGAACAGCGCGGTCTTCGTCATCAGGTCCGACAGGTCGGCCTTGATCACGAAGGAGACGTAGGAGCGGATCGCTCCGCGGCCGGAGCGGGCGATGCCCACCTGCTCCCGGATGGTGCCCCGGTAACCGTCGCAGGCGACCAGGTACTGGGCCCGCACCGTGCGCCGGTCGCCGGTCGCCCGGTCCTCGACCACCGCGGTGACGCCCTCGTCGTCCTGCTCGATCTCCACGCACTGGGTGTAGTGCCGGATCTCGGCGCCCTTCTCCCGGGCGGCGCCGGCCAGCACCGGCTCCACGGTGCTCTGGTCGGCCATGCCGAACTCGCCCGCGGTGAACTCGGGCAGCGCCCGCGGCGAGTCCTGCTGCATGATCCAGTTCCACTCGGAACTCAGGTTCGCGCAGCGCACCACGCCGGAGTCGGCGTCGAACGGCCGGCCGGCCTCCTTGACCAGCGGCTCGATGCCGAGCGGACGGTAGATCTCCATGGTGCGCGGGTTGATGCCGCGCGCACGGCCCTGGACGGCGACGCCAGCGTGCCGGTCGACCAGGAGGGAGCGCACGCCGTGGTGCGACAGGAACAGCGAGGTCGCCAGACCCGCGTACCCGCCGCCGACGATCAGTACGGGCACGGTGTCGTCGTAAGAGCTCACGTTCGTCATTTCCTTTCCGATGGGATTTCGGCCCAGCTCTGCAACTGCCAGGCCGCCTCGCAGAAGGCCAGCTCGTAGCGCGCGCCGTGCAGAAAGCTGTCCACGAGGACGGACACCTCGGCGCCGGACGCCCGGCGGCCGAAGTCGTCGATCACCCCCAGGTAGGCCTCCACGTAGCCGTGGAAACCGTCCTCCGGGCAGTACTGGTCGATCCACTCGGCGTAGCGGGCCCCGGGGACCGCCCGCGCCCGCAGATCGAGGCACACCTTCTGGTGGAACCAGATCATCGGCAGCAGACCGCCGAGGCCGGCGGCGTACGAGGCCGTCGAGACGGAGGTCAGGAACGACGTCTGCGCCAGCGTCGCCGGTCCGATGCCGCGCACCGGCCCGAAGCCCCCGAACCGCTCGGCGAGCGCGGTCAGTTCGCGGTCCATCCGGGTGAGCGACCCGAAGGTCGCGGCGGCGGCCCCGGCGAGCAGCTCACCCGCTCCGGCCGGCTCCGCCAGGGCTGCCGTCCGCGCCAGCGCCCGCGCGTACGCGGGCACGGCCCAGTGGAAGTCCTGCTCGGCGAAGTGCCACAGGACGGCCGGCGGGAGGCTCCCCTCCCGCAGCCCGGCCCAGAACGGATGCTCCACCACCTGCGTGACCAAGGGCTCGGCGCAGCGCCACAGTTGCTCCCGCAACGCCACCGGCACCGCCCCCGTCGTACCGCTCTCGCCAGCCGTCAGCGGATTCGTACCAGTCATCGTCAACCTCGAAACTCGACCATGGCGCTAGAGCGCCGCTTGAGCGGTCCTCGAGCCGCGCCGGGAGCCCCGCCCCGGCGGGGCGCGCCACCGGGCCGGCGGACCGCGGGACACCCGGGCGGTGCGGTCAACGGGTCGTGAACGCCGCCCGGTGGCGCGCCAGCCAGGCGTCGAAGGTGCCCGGCGGCCGGCCGGTGAGGTCCTGGACGGTGGGCAGCGGCGTGCCGCCCCGGGCCGGGTCCGGATCGGCCAGCGCGTCCAGCAGCCCGTCCGCGAAGGCGGGCGGCAGGCCGCCGCCGGTCATCGCCTCGAAGGCGGCCCGCCGGGGCGCCTCGACGTACCGCAGCGGGTGCCCGAGCAGCGCGGAGAGCCGCTCCGCCTGCTGCGGCGCGGTCAGGGCCTGCGGCCCGGTGAGCCGGTAGACCCGGCCGCCGTGGCCGGCGGTGGTCAGGCAGACCACCGCCGCCGCCGCGACGTCCGCCGGGTCGACGACCGCCCTCGGGACACCGCCGTACGTCTGGTGGACGGCCCGTTCGGCCAGCACCGAGCCCCGCCACTGCAGGACGTTGGACATGAAGCCGGCCGCGCGCAGCGCCGTCCACTCGGCGCCCGTCCGGGCGAAGTCCCGTTCGGCCGTGGCGTGGGCGAGCCCGTAGGAGCCCGCCGCCGGGCGGTCCGCCGCCACCGAGGAGAGCTTGACCACCCGGCGGACCGGGCGGCGGCGCAGTTCGGCGGCGAGCAGGGCCTCGTGGCGCGGGGCGTCCGGCCCGGCCGTCAGGACGAAGAGGGCGTCGACGCCGTCGAGCGCCGCCCGCACCGACTCCGGCCGGTCCAGGTCCCCCTCGGCCACCTCCACGCCGGGGCCCAGGCCCGCCCGGGCGGCGTCGCGAGTGAAGGCCCGGACGGGCCGCCCGGCGGCGGCCAGGCCGGCCGTCACCAGCCGGCCCACCGTGCCGGTCGCACCGGTGACCAGGATCATCGCGGTTCGCCTCCCGCCACGGGCGTCCGCCCCGGGACCGCCGGCGGGTGCCACCCGCCGACCGCGGCCAGGCCCCGCTGGCTCTCCCGGGGCTCGGCGCGGCGCAGGCCCGCGTTGCGCCGGAGCAGCCGCCAGCGGCTCTCGGTGAGTTTGAACTCGCCCATCCGGCGGGAGGATTCGGCGATCGACTGGGACCGCGGGCGGCGCTGCGCGTCGTACTCCGCCAGCGCCGCACCGGGATCGTCGGCGCCGGCGAGCAGCGCGCTGAGCACGGCCGCGTCCTCCAGCGCCTGGCAGGCGCCCTGGCCGAGGTCGGAGGTCATCGCGTGGGCCGCGTCGCCGAGCAGGGCGACCCGCCCGCGGACGTAGCCGGGCAGCGGCCGGGCGAGTTCGAAGACGTCGTGGTGGAGCACCCGGCCGGGCGGGGTGGCCCTGATGAGCCGCGGGATCGGCCGGTGCCAGGAGCCGAAGCGCCGGGCCACCTCCGCGTGGTTGTCCGGGTAGCGGGCTCCCTCGGGGGTGTTGGCGACGGCGAACCAGTAGACGCGGTCCGGGCCGAGCGGCATCCGGCCGAACTCCAGGCCGCGCCCCCAGGTGCTGCCGCCCGGCTCACCGCCGCCGTCCACGCCCTCCGCGATGCCGCGCCAGACGCTGTGCCCGCTGTAGACGGGCGGCGGCACCTGCGGCCAGAGCTCGGCGCGGATCCGGCTGAACGCCCCGTCGGCGGCGATCACCACGTCGCCGGCGGCGGTCCGTTCGCCGTGCGGGGTGCGGTAGACGGCGGCGGCGCCGTCCCCGAGGCCGACCACGCCGGTGACCTCCGCGCCGGTGTGCAGCGCGCCGTCCGGGAGGGCCGCGCGCAGTGCGCCGTGCAGCTCGGGCCTGGTCAGCACGGCCAGCGAGAGGCCGTGCTCCCGCAGGAAGTCCGGGTCGGCGGGCGGCTGGAGGCGGCGCCCGGAAGCGAGCCGCAGGCCCTCGCCGCCGGGCGCCATGGTGGCCGCCGTGCGCAGGACGTCCCCGGCGCCGAGTGCGGTCAGGGCGCGCTGGGCGTTGCTGAGCAGGGAGAGCCCCGCGCCCGACTCACGCGGCTCGGGGGCGCGTTCCAGGACGGTGACGTGCCATCCGGCCCGGTGGAGGCCGACGGCGGCGGCGAGGCCGCCGATGCCGCCGCCGACCACGACCGCGGTGCGGCCGGTCCGGGCGGACGTCACCGCAGGACCGCCTCGGCGAGCAGGTCGAGCTGCCCCGGGTCCGCGGTGACGGGGAGCAGGAACAGTTCGTCGCAGCCGGCGGCGGTGTAGCCGTCGACGACGGCGCGCAGGGTCTCGGCCTCGGTGATCGCACCGGCCGCGAGGTGCTCGGCGAGCTTGCCCATGTAGGCGTAGTAACCGAGCATGTGCTCGCGGGCGTGCTCCTTGCCGCCGGGCCCGAGCGCCACGTAGCAGTTGGCGCCCATCCGGGGCGTGCCGGTGCGGCCCTCCTCGTCCCAGAGCGCGCGGAAGCCGGCCACCTGGTCGGCGAAGCGCTGCGGCGGGCCGCCGGGCGAGATCCAGCCGATGGCGTGGCGGGCGGCGCGGCGAAGGCCGGCCGGCGAGTGGCCGCCGCCCCAGAGCGGGATGTCGCCGTTGACCGGGCGGGGGCCGACGCCGGGGGTGGGGCCCTTGCCCGCCCAGATCTCGCGGAGCTCGTCGAGCATGGTGTCCAGCCGGCGGCCGCGGGTGGTGAAGTCGGTGCCGGTGGCGGCGTAGTCGTCCTCGCGCATGCCGGCCGAGACGCCGAGCACCAGGCGGCCCTCGGAGATCCGGTCCAGGCTGGCGAGCTGCTTGGCGAGTTCGACGGAGCTGGGCCGGTAGGCGGGCAGCAGGATGGCGGTGACCAGCTTGATCCGGGTGGTGACCGCCGCGGCGGCGGAGAGCGCCACCAGCGGGTCGTAGCTGTCGTACACCACGCGGTCGGTGACGGTCAGGCTGGAGAAGCCGAGGCTGTCGGCGCGGCGCGCGTACTCGACCAGTTGGCTTCCGGCGGCGCCGGGCACGCCGGTCGGCAGGCAAACCCCGATGTCCACTGTTGTTCTCCTCTGGCTGTGGGCGGGCGGGTCAGTCGTCCCGGTCCGCGCTGCGGTAGGCGTGCATGGCGTCGGCCATCCGCTGTCTGCGGGCCGGCACCCTGGCGGTGAGGGCGAGTTGGGCGCGAAGCCCGGCGAGCACCAGGCGGCCGAGGTAGGGGCGGTGGATCGGCTGGTCCCCGCCGGTCTGCCGTTTGGAGGCCAGTACGGCGTCGAAGCCGTACCGGATCATCCTGGTCTCGTAGCCGCGGACGGCGTCGTGCAGGCTGAGCCGGCCGTCGCGGAAGGCGGTGAGCTCACGGGTGAGCAGGGCGGCGTCGCGCAGCGCGGTGTTGGCGCCGACGCCCTGGCCGGGCGTCATGGTGTGGATGGCGTCGCCGAGCAGGGTGACGTTGCCGGTGGGCCACTGCGGGACCGGCACCGAGGTGCGGATGTTGATGGGGAAGCAGGTGCTCGGGTCGGCGCGGCGGAACAGCTCGCGCAGGTCCGGGTGCCAGCCGCGGGTCATCTCCAGGACGAGGCCGATCAGCTCCTTGCCGTCGAGCGTGAGCACGTCGGCGGGGAACTTGTCGGTCGCGGCCCAGAAGCCCCAGTTGAGGTAGTCCCGGGTGTTGTCGAAGAGCAGCCCCGGCCACTGGGCGACGAGTTCGGCGTCGTTGCCGCCGATCCCGTCCTTGGGCCGGCCCTCGCGGTCCCAGGGGAACTCCATGGTGTGCAGGATGCAGGTGTGGCCCTTGGGGGCGAGGACCAGGCCGATGCCCTGGCGGACCGGCTCCGGGAGCAGGGCCAGCGTCTCCGGGGTGGCGGGCACCTTGGCGGCGATCGAGATGATCCCGGCGTCCTCCACCCGGGCGTGCGGCAGGAACTGCCGGCGCACCCGGGAGCCCGCGCCGTCGGCGGCGACCAGGAGGTCCCCGGTGTCCTCGTCGCCGCCCTCGAAGTGGGCGGTGATCCGGCCGTCCGGCCGCTGCTCGTAGCGGGTGAAGGCGTGGTCGAAGGTGACCACGTCCTCCATGCCGGTGAAGAGCACCTGACGCAGCGTCATCCGGCTGACCGAGCGCTCGCCGCTCTCCTCGTCGACGGCGGGACGCACCGGCAGGTCGATGCTGGTGCGCAGCTTCTCGGTGAGCATCACGAAGTGGCCCGGCGGACGGGCGCAGGTGGCCTTGAAGGTCTCGTACAGCTCGGGGGCCAGCAGCCGCTTCAGTGCGGTGCTGCCGTCCGGGCCGATGCCGACCCGGTAGCCGTGCAGGCCGGCCGAGCGGGTGCGGTCGCGTTCGTGGACGGCGACCTCGAAGCCCGCCCGGCGCAGGCCGTGGGCCAGTGCCATGCCGCCGGTTCCGGCGCCGATGACCAGGACCTTGAACGGTGCCGCGGTCACCTCGCCCCACCGCCCCCGGGGCCCGTTCCGTCCTCGTCGTCCACGCCGGGCCCCTCGACCCGGATCGAGCGGGTCGGGCAGCCGCGCCGTGCGCGCAGCAGCTCCCGGCGCAGCCCGTCCGGCGGCGTCCCGTCCAGGACCACGACACGGCCCTCGGCGTCCTGGTCGAACACCTCGGGGAGCCGGTAGACGCACAGGCTGCTGGTGACGCAGCTCTCCCGGTCGGCGGTGACCCTCAGCGTGCCCATCGCCGTCACCAGCTGACCGGGATCTCGGTGTACCCGGCGAGGAAGCCGCCCTCGGGGCGCTTCAGGTCCTCGCCGGGCACCGCGAGCCGCAGTCCGGGGAAGCGCCGCAGCAGCGCCTCGGTGGCCTCCTGGAGCTCCATCCGGGCGAGCGCGGCGCCGGCGCAGAAGTGGATGCCGGCGCCGAACGTCAGGTGGTGGTTGTCGGTGCGGCGGATGTCGAGGGTGAGCGGGTCCTCGAACTCCTCGGCGTCCATGTTGGCCTCCTGCGAGAGCAGCACGGTGGAGTCCTTGGGGATGACCGTGCCGTCGAGCAGTTCGATGTCCTCCTCGGCGTAGCGCAGGGTGCCGAGCGAGGTGCCCATCATCTGGTAGCGGAGCAGCTCCTCGACGGCGGAGGGCACCAGCGACAGGTCGGCCTTGAGGTCGGCGGTGACCTCGGGCCGGTGCAGCAGGACGGCCATCCCCGTGCCCAGCTGGGAGGCGGTGGTGACGTAGCCGGCGATGAGCAGGGTCTTGACCCAGTGCTGGAGCTGGTAGTCGGTGAGCTTCTCCGGGTCCTCGCGGCTGATCTCGATCAGCTCGCTGATCAGGTCGTCCCCGGGGGCGCTGCGCTTGGCCTCGATCAGCTCGGAGAGGTAGTCCCAGTACTGCCGGCGGCACTCGTCGACCTGGTCCTCCGGCAGCCGGGAGACGGAGAGGAAGCCGTCGATCAGGCGGCGGAACTTCGCGCGGTCCTGCGGGGGGACGCCGAGCATGTGGCAGATGACGAGGATCGGCAGCGGGTAGGCGAACGCCTCCATCAGCTCGGCCGGCCGCGGCCCGGCCTCCATGCCGTCCAGCAGCTCGGCGACGATCTGCTTCACCACCGGGCGCAGGGCCTCCAGCCGCCGGGCGCTGAACGCGCGCATCACCACGGCGCGTTCGGTGAGGTAGCGGGGCGGGTCGTTGTCGATGTTGGGGTCGCCGAACAGGTCGTTGCTGGCGGAGACCCGGGAGGCCCGGCCGAAGGTGTTGCGGCTGAGCCGCACGTCCGCGAAGAGCCGTCGGACGTCCTTGTAGCGGGTGACCAGCAGGGCGGGCTCGCCGCTGGGCAGCTCGATCTCCAGCAGCGGCCGCTCGCGCAAGGTCGTCCACGACGCCGGGATCTCCGGTGCCGGGGCCCACGCAAGGGGATACCCGACGGGGCACGACTCGGTCATGGCTGAACCGCCCTCTCCTGCACGATTGTTCGGACCGGGCCAGCGTGCTGACAGGCCCTGGGGGGAGGCTCGAACGCCGGTCAAGCGGCGAGGTGACCGGGGGTGCTCCGACGGCGGCCCAGCGGCGGTCGAGCGGTCCTCCATCGGGCGCTGCCAGATTCCGGCCGGTATCTCCGAACGGAATCCAAGGGAGCGCTATGACCAGCCAGATCCCCACCCAGCCGGCGACCGCGGCGGAGTACCTGCCGCTGGCCTTCGGGTTCGCCCTGCACCAGATCGGCGCCACGGTGTCGAGTCTCGGCGTCCTGGCCGCGGTCGCCGAGCGGCCCCGTACGGCCGAGGAGCTGATCGAGGCCACCGGCGCCCACCCGCGCAGCCTGCGCCGGTTGCTGCACGCCGCCGTCAAGGCCGGGCTCCTCGCCCTGGACGGCGACGGCTACCGGGCCACCGCGGTGGCCGCGCACTTCGGCCCCCTCTCCGACATGCACTCCGCGCCGCCGGTGTGGCGGGCCTGGGAGGTGCTGGAGGAGTCGGTGCGCACCGGCCGGTCGGCCTTCGACATCGCCAACGGCGCGCCGCTGTTCGACCACTTCAAGACCGATCCGAAGCTGGCCGCCACCTTCCACGCCGCGATGACCGGCGGCAGCGACGTGCAGTCCCCGGCGATCGTCGACCACTTCGACTTCTCCCGGTTCGAGCACGCGGTGGACGTCGGCGGCGGGCGCGGGACCCTGCTGGCCGCCGTGCTGGGTGCCAACGCCGGTCTGCGCGGCACCGTGTTCGACACCGCGAACGGCGTGGTGGAGACCGCCGGGGTGCTCGCCGAGGCCGGCCTGCAGAGCCGCTACGGGATCACCGTCGGCTCGTTCTTCGAGTCCGTCCCCGCGGGCGGCGACGTCTACCTGCTGAAGAACATCCTGCACGACTGGAACGACGAGGAGTCGGTGCGGATCCTGGGCAACATCCGCGAGGTGCTGCCGGAGGGCGGCCGGGTCGTGGTGTTCTCCTCGGTCCTCTCCGAGGGCGGCGCGGACGAGGACCCGGCCGACGCGCTGGGCGCGGCCATCTCCGACATCGAGATGCTGGTGATGACCACCGGCCGGGAGCGCACCCTGGCCGAGTACCGGGCCCTGTTCGAGGCCGCCGGGCTGGAGCTGACCGCCGCCACCCCGCTGCCCTGCCCGTACCAGTACCACGCGCTGGAGGCCGCGCCCGCCGCGTCCTGACGGCCTCCCGGCGCCGCCCCACGCCGCGCCCCGCCCCTCACCGGGCGGGGCGCGGCCGTGCCGGGCGGCGGCCGGGCTGCTCGACCGCCGCCCTAGCCGGTCCTGCCAGCATCGCCCCGGTTGCGGGAGCCCCCGGAATCCGGCCCACGGCCCCTCCGGCGCCGACACCCGTGGGCCCGGCCAGCGGCGCCGGCGGAGGGACCACATGACGACTGCTTCCGAGGACGCCGAGGGCCTCGACCCGAGGCGCTGGCGCGCGGCGGTCTTCGTACTGGCCGCGATGGCGCTGGACCTGATCGACACCTCCATCGTGGTGGTGGCGCTGCCCGGGCTGCGGGACCGTCTGCACGCGGACGGCGCCGAGCTGCAGTGGGTGGTGGAGGCGTACACCCTGAGCTTCGCGCTCTGCCTGGTGACGGCCGGGCGGATCGGGGACCTGCTGGGCCGCAAGCGGGTCCTGCTGACCGGCATCGTGGTGTTCGTGGCCGCCTCGGTGGCCTGCGGCCTGGCGGCGGACCCGGCCATGCTGATCGCCTCGCGGGCGGTGCAGGGCGTGGGCGGCTCACTGGTGGTGACGCAGGGCCTGTCGACCTTTCAGGTGGCCTTCCCGGAGCGCGAACGGGCCCGGGTCTTCGGCCTGTTCGGCGCGCTCTCGGGGCTCGCGACGGTGCTCGGGCCGGTGCTCGGCGGGCTGCTGATCAACGCGGACCTCTTCGGCCTGTCCTGGCGGCCGATCTTCCTGATCAACGTGCCGGTCGGGCTGGTGGCCCTGCTGGGCGTCGCCCGCAACACCCGGGAGTCCCGGGCCCCGGACGCCCGCCGGCTGGACGTGCCGGGTGTGCTGCTGGTGACGGCAGCGCTGCTGGCGGTGCTCTACCCGCTGGTCGAGGGCCGGGAACTCGGCTGGCCCGGCTGGACGTTCGCCGCGATGGCCGGCTCCGTTCCGCTGTTCGTGCTGTTCGCCCGGTACGAGCGGGCCAAGCAGCGCCGGGACGGCTTCGCCCTCGTCCAGCCGGCGCTGTTCGCCGGCCGGCAGTTCACGGTGGGGCTGGTGCTGCTGCTCTTCTTCTTCGCCGGGGTCGCCGGGTTCTTCTTCCCGTTCACCTTCTACCTGCAGAGCGGCCTGGGGTTCTCCGCGGCCGGCGCCGGTCTGGCGCTGGTGCCGTACTCGCTCGGTGCGATGGCCACCTCCTCGTTCTCCCCGCTGGCGGTGAAGCGGCTGGGCCGCTCGGTGCTGAGCGGCGGCATCGTGGTGATGATCGCCGGCACCGTGGCGCTGCTGCTGACGGTCGGCCACTACGGCGCCGCCGTCTCCACGCCGGTGCTGGCGCCGTGGCTGGCCCTGACCGGGCTCGGGATGGGTCTGGTGGCCTCGCCGATGATCGGCCTGGTGCTGTCGGACGTCCCGCCCGAGGACGCCGGCTCCGCCTCCGGCATCCTCAACACCGTCAACCAGCTGGGCGCCGCGGCCGGGGTCGCGGTGCTCGGGGTGCTGTTCTTCGGGCTGCTCGGCGGCTCGGACCCGGCGGGCGCCGGAGCGGTGCGGTCCGCGTGGGCGCTCTCCCGGGTGCTCTGGTACGAGACCGGCATCCTCGCGGTGGCCCTGGCGCTGACCCTGCTGCTGCCGTCGGCGCCGGACGGCCCCCGCGGGGCCGACGCCGTGCCCGACGGCCTCCCGGAGCCGGCCGGAGCCCCGGGGGCGCCGTAGGCGCGCCCGCGGGACGGGGTGCCGCCCTGCCGAGGCCGGGTCGAGCCGTCCTCCATCCGGTCCTGCGAGATTCCCGTGCTCAGACCCGTCCCGGACGACAGAGGAGACCTGGCCATGACAACAACCGCATGGGACGTCGGAACGGCGGGCGGCATCCTGCGCCTCGGCAACCGGTTCTGCGACGCCAAGGCGCTGCTGACCGCCGTCCGCCTCGACCTCTTCACCCTGCTGGACGAAGGCCCCGCGAGCACCGAGGAGCTGCGCGACCGGCTCGGGCTGCACGGCCGGGGCCTCGCCGACCTGCTCGACCTGCTCACCGCGCTCGGCCTGCTGCACCGCGACGCCGGCCGCCGCTACCGCAACGCCGAGGGCGCCGACCGCCACCTGGTGGCCGGCCGCCCCGGCTCCGTCACCGGCTTCCTGCGCGGCTCCGACCTCAACCTCTACCCGGTGTACGGGCAGCTCGCCGAGGCCCTGCGCACCGGGCGGCCGCAGGGGTACACCGACTACCTCGGCATGCTCGAGGACCCGGTCGCCACCGGCCACTTCGCCCGGATGATGGACGGCCTCACGCAGGGGCTCGGGGTCCGGCTGCTCGACGCCCTGGACGGCACCGCGTTCGGCTCGGTGCTGGACGTCGGCGGCTGCCGGGGCCACCTGCTCGGGCAGCTCCTCGCCGCCCGGCCCGCCCTGACGGGCCACGTGTTCGACCTGCCGCAGCTGGAACCGTTCTTCCACGCCTACCAGGCCGAACTCGGGCTCACCGGCCGGTCCGCCTTCCACGCCGGCGACTTCTTCACCGACCCGCTGCCCTCGGCGGACGTGGTGATCCTCGGCCACGTCCTGCACGACTGGGACCAGGGGCAGCGGCAGCTGCTGCTGGACAAGGCGTTCGACGCGGTGAACCCGGGCGGCACCCTGCTGGTCTACGACCGGATGCTCGGTGAGCGGGCGGACGACACCGAGAACCTCGTCGCCAGCCTCAACATGCTGCTGGTCACCGACGGCGGCGCCGAGTACACCGTCGCCGAACTCCGGGAGCAGGCCGGGGCGGCCGGCTTCACCGGGCTCACCCAGCGGCCGCTGGCCGACTTCGACACGCTCCTGGTCTGCCGCAGGCCGTAGGACGGTCCTGCCGGCCGGGGCCGCCCCGGCCGGCAGGACCCACACCGGCGCCACGACGCCGACGCGCCCCCGGTCCGCCGCAGCGGACCGGGGGCGCCGTCGTACCACCCGTCAGGACGCCTTGTGGCAGGCGACCAGGGTGTCGTAGTCACCGAGCGGGGTGACCTCGGTGCGGGCGAATCCCGCCCGGCCCGCGTACTCCACGATCTCGGCCGCCGGGTACTCCGAGCCGCCGTCGGTGACCAGCAGCATGTCCAGGCTGATCACCAGGTTCTCCGCGTGCTCCGGCTCGTCGTCCAGCATCCGGTCGTAGACCAGCAGGGTCCCGCCCGGGTTCACCGCGTCGAACGCCTTGTGCACCAGCAGGCTGCGCTGCTCCGGGTCCCAGTCGTGCAGGACGTGGCCGAGGATCACCACGTCCGCCGAGGGCAGCGGGTCGGTGAAGAAGCTGCCGCCGTGGAACTCCAGCCGGTCGGTGAGGCCGAGGCCGGCGATCAGCTCCTTGGCGAACGGCTCCATCTCCGGCAGGTCGAAGACCTTCCCCGACAGGTGCGGCCGGGCGCGGACGATCTGCGAGGCGAGGTTGCCCCGGGCGCCGCCCACGTCCACCACCGAGGCGTGGCCGGACCAGTCGTACGCCTCGATCAGCTGGGCGCCGAGCACGTTGGTGAAGGCGTCCATGCTGCCGATGAACTGGCGCAGGATCTCCGGGTTCTGGGTCACCTCGTCGTAGTGGCTGCCGGACTGCTGCTGCCCGGTGCGCAGCGCCTCCTCCAGCCGGCCCCAGGCCGGGTAGAGGTTGCGGCTGGAGCGCAGCAGGAAGCCGCCGACGTACTCCTCGCCGCCGCGCACCAGGTGCCGGGTGGTGCCGGGCGCGTTGCGGTAGCGGCCGTCCGGGCGCTCCAGGATCCGCAGGGCCACCAGCAGGTCGAGGAAGTCGCGCAGCCCGCGGCCGTGCAGCCCGAGCAGCTCCCTGACCTGGTCGGCGGAGGCGGTGCCGCCGGGCGCGTTGTGCAGCTGTGTGAACAGGTCCAGTTCCACAGCGGTCAGCAGAGCCTTGGCATCGCAGAACGCGTTGCCGAGGCGAAGAATCCCGGCGGCGGTGCCGACGTCCGGGGCCTTGGTCGTCATCGGTGAGACTCCTTCCTGGACGCCTGCCAGCCAGGCGGCCAACCTGTCGCGCTGTGACGCTGTCAGGCGGAGATGGAGCACCCCTCGAACGTCCCTGGAGGACGGCGGACGCATCCCGGTCCGACCGGGATGCCAGGAATCCTCGAGGCGGCGTCGGTACCCCTGACGCAGTGCCGCGGACCGACCCCCGTCACTGTCCATCCGTTCATGAGGGGACACGCATGTATGACGTGAACATCCCTGTGCTGATCGTGGGAGCGGGGCCGGTCGGCCTCTCCACCGCTCTTTTCAGCGGTCGCCACGGGATCCGCACGATGGTGCTGGAGAAGCGCGACGGCACGTCGCTGCTGCCGCGTGCCCCGGGTCTCCAGGCCCGCACGCTGGAACTGTTCCGGGCGGCCGGCATCAGCGCCGACATCCGGGCCCTGGAGATGGGCGACTCCCACCCGTACTTCGAGGGCGGGATCATCCAGACCAGGACCTTCGCCGAGATCGACGACGCCGTGGTGCTCGAGGCACCCTCGCTGGACGGGCCGACCGTCAGCCCGGAGCGGGTGATGGGCTGCGGGCAGGACCGCTACGAGAAGGTGCTGGTCGCCAAGGCCCGCGAGTTCGGCGCGGACGTCCGCTTCGGCACCCGGCTGATCGAGTTCAGCCAGGACGAGGAGGGTGTCACCGCCGTCGCCGAGTCCAACGCCACCGGCGAGCGCTTCACCATCCGCGCCCGGTACCTGGTCGGCGCGGACGGGGCCAACAGCAGCGTGCGCCGGCTGCTCGGGGTCGAGCGGGAGGGCCGCGGCACCGTCTTCAACGCGCTGAGCATCTACTTCAAGGCTCCGGAGCTGGAGACCCTGCTCAAGGGCCGCAAGTTCATCCTCTGCTACGCCAGTGTCAACGACACCCTGATGGGCCTGTCCCGGCTGCACGGCTGCGACCCGTACCTCGCGGCCCCGATCTACCACCCCGAACTCGGCGAGAAGCCCGAGGACTTCACCGACGAGCGCTGTGTGGAGATCGTCCGGACGGCGGCCGGCAAGGCCGACCTCGCGGTCGAGATCGTCGACAAGGTGCCGTGGCAGGGCGCCCAGCTGGTCGCCGAGCGGTTCCGCACCGGCCGGGTCTTCCTGGCCGGCGACGCCGCCCACCTCCACCCGCCGGCCGGCGGCTTCGGCGCCAACACCGGCATCCACGACGCCCACAACCTGGCGTGGAAGCTGGCCGCTTCGGTCAAGGGCTGGGCGGGCGACGCGCTGCTCGACACCTACGACGCCGAGCGTCGCGCGGTCGGCTCGGCGATGGCCGCCCAGGCGATGGTCCGCAACCGGATCCGGCACGGCTACGCCACCGACCAGGACCGGGCCGAGATGGTGGACGACATCATCATCACCCTCGGGTACCGGTACACCTCCACCTCGATCACCGGTGAGGGCACGGGGCCGGTGCTCACCCCCCGGCTGCAGCTCACCGGCGAACCCGGCACCCGGGCCCCGCACGTGTGGCTGGAGCGGGACGGCGAGATCATCTCCACCGTCGACCTGTTCTGGGACGCGTACGTGCTGCTCACCGACGCGAGCGGCGACGCGTGGGCGGAGGCCGCCCACCGCGCCGCCGGTGAGCTGGGCGTGCCCCTGCGGGTGCACCGGGTCGGCCCGGAGAGCGAACTGCGGCCCAAGGACCGCGACTTCGCCGAGGCGTACGGGATCGGCGCGGGCGGTGCGGTGCTGGTGCGGCCGGACGCCTTCGTGGCCTGGCGCACCGGCGGCCCGGCCGGCGCCGACGGCGCCGCGGCGCTCACCGGCGCCCTGCGCCGGGCGGCGGGGCTGACGGACTGACGGCACCCGTGCCGGAAGGGCGGCCCGCTCCTCGTCGAGAGGAGCGGGCCGCCCTTCCGGTGGTGCGTCAGAAGCTTCCGGTGGCGCGCCGGAAGCTCCCGCTGGCGCGTCAGAGCGCGGCGTCCGCCAGCAGGCCGACCTGCTTGAGATCCGCCGTGCAGGGCAGCAGGATCAGCTCGTCACAGCCGGCCTCCCGGTAGGCCTCGACGGCCTCCCGGATGCTCTGCGGCTCGACCAGCACCCCGGAGGCCGTCCGCTCCGCCTTCGGGCCGACGAACGAGTAGTACGAGCGCAGGTACGAGCCGGCCACGCGCGCGGCGTCCGGGCCCAGGTGGGCGTAGAGGATCGCCACCATCCGGGGGCGCTCGGCGCGGCCCTCGTCGGCCCAGACCTGCCGGGCCCGGCGGACCAGCTCCGCGTACGCCGTCACCGAGTTGCCGCCGGCGATCCAGCCGGTGCCGAACCGGGCCGAACGCCGCATCGCCCACTCCGAGTGCCCGCCGACCAGCAGCGGCACGCCCTCCGGGCGCACCGGCGCGGGCCCGATCCCGGGCACCCGGCCGCGGCCCGCCCAGATCTCCCGCAGCTCGGCGAGCTGGGCGTCCAGCCGGGCGCCCCGGTCGTGGAACCCGGTGCCGGTGGCCGCGAAGTCGTCCTCGCGCCCGCCCGCCGCGACGCCCAGGACGAGGCGGCCCTCCGAGATGGCGTCGATGGTGGCGGCCTGCTTGGCGAGCAGCGCGGTGTCGCTGCGGTAGCCGGCGATCAGGATGGTGGTCACCAGCCTGATCCGCTCGGTCACCGCCGCCGCGGCCGCGAGCGAGACCAGCGGCTCGAAGTTGTCGTACACCAGCCGGTCGAGCACCCCGAGGCTGGCGAAGCCGCACTCCTCGGCCCGCCGCGCCCACCGGGGCACCGCGGGACCGAAACTGTCGGGCACGGTGGTGGGCAGCCCCACTCCGATCTCCAAGGCTCTCTCCTTCGTCTTCGTCGTCGGTGCGGTGGTTCGGTGTCGGTGTGTCGGTGTCGGTGGTTCCGCGTAGCCGCCGCCGCGGCGGTACCGCTGTGGTGCCGGCGGACGGTCAGCGGACCCCCGCCGCACGGCGGTCGGCGAGTTCCTCCAGCTCCGCGACCAGCTCCGCCGGGGCTGGCCGCTCCCCGTTGAGTTCGGCCAGCCGGCCGGCCGCCGCCCGCTCCGGGGCGGAGTCCAGCAGCCGGCGCACCTCGTCCCGCAGCCGCTCCGGCCCGGCCTCGTCACGGCTGAGCACCTCGCCGCAGCCGGTGGCCAGCACCCGCGCCGAATGGCCCGCGTGGTCCGGGAGCTGCGGCACCAGCAGCAGCGGCACCCCGGCCGCCAGCGCGGTCAGCACCGTGCCCGCGCCGCCGTGCGACACCACCAGCGCGGCGTCGTCGAGCAACCGGCAGAGCGGGGTGTCCACGGTGACCGTGACGTCGCCCGGCAGTTCGCCGAGCAGCGGCAGCTGGGCGGCCGAGACGGCGAGCACGACCTCGGTGCCGCCGTCGCCGCCCGCCTCGTGCGCGGCCAGGGCGGCCTGCGGGGCGAGGAAGTGTGCCGGCGAGAGCTTCGCCATGGTGTGGCCCCAGGTCACCACCACCCGCCGACGGCCGGCGGCCGGGCCGGGCAGCGGGGTGCCGGTGCCCGGGCCGTTGAACGGCAGGTACCGCATCGGGAGCCGCCGGTAGTCCACCGGCACCTGGAACTCGTCCGGGCACGGGTCCACCGTGACGGCCCCGAACGGGTCGACCGGCCCGGCCACGCCGTTGCGCTCGGCCAGCGGCGCCAGCACCCCGGGCAGCACGCCCCGGGCCCGCAGCAGCAGGTCCGTGCCGTAGAGCAGCCGGACGGCGGGCACCCCGGCCGCCGCCGCGGCGATCGGGCCGGCCAGCGCGGTCGGCTCGAACACGACCAGGTCCGCCCGCCAGTCCCGGGCCAGCGCGGTGAGCCCGTCCACCATCGAGTCGGCGTGGGCGTGGAACATCTGCATCGCCCGCGGCCCGCGCCCGGCCGGCACCGCCGGAGCCACCGGCGCGGGCACCGCCTCGGAGGACAGGAGATAGCCGCGGACGAGTCCGGCCGCGTCCACGTCGTGCCCCACCCGGGCGGCCGGCAGACCGGTCCGGACGATCTCCTCGTACAGCTCCGGCTGACTGGCGATCAGCACCTCGTGGCCGGCCGCCCGGCAGGCCCAGGCCAGCGGCACCAGCCCGTACAGGTGCGAGGGCCACGCCCAGGTTGTGAACAGTACCCGCATCGATCCGCCCCACCCTCCTCGGGAACGACAGTCCATCTGCCGCCCCGAAACGTCCCCGACGCTCCTCACGCCCCGATCGCGCCCCACTCGAACCGGCGCCGAGCACCCCTCGGCCGCACCCCGCCCGCCCCTGCGCCGGTGGCGGGCCCGGCCGCTCCCCCGTACCGCGACCACCCCGGCGCCCGCCGCGCCGCCCCCTCCGAGCGGGCGTCGAGGGGGCGTCGAGGGGGCCGCGAGCCGGGCACGGGAGGGTGACCCGGCCGATGTCCGGCGGCGGAGAAGGAGAGGCAGCGATGGACCAGGGACTGCACGGCAAGCGGGTGCTCGTCACGGGCGGCACCAAGGGAATCGGACGGGAGACCGTGCTCGCCTTCGCCCGGGCCGGGGCGACGGTCGCGGCGTGCAGCCGGGGCAGCGGCGCCGAGGCCGACGCGCTCGCCGAGGATCTGAAGGAGACCGAGGGGAACCACCTGCTGGTCCAGGCCGACGTCACCACCAGGGCCGGCGTCACCGAGCTGGCCGAACACGTGCGGGCGACGCTCGGCGGCCTGGACGTGCTGGTCAACAACGTGGGCTCGGACGGCCAGGTCTGGTTCACCGACCTGCCCGAGGACGAGTGGTACCGGGTGATCGACCAGAACGTGACCTCGGCGTACCTCGTGACCCAGGCCGCCCTGCCGCTGCTGCGCGACGGCGGCTCGATCGTCAACGTCGGCTCGTCCGTCGCCCTGCGCGGCCGGGTCCGCGGCGTCCACTACACCACGGCGAAGGCGGCCCTGATCGGCTTCACCCGGGCGCTCTCCAAGGAGCTGGGCCCGCGCGGGATCCGGGTCAACACGGTGGCACCCGGCCTCACCGAGACCGAGCCGGGGGCCGGGCTGCCGCCCGAGGCGGTGGAGCGGATCGTCGGGATGACGGCGCTGGGCCGGATCTGCCAGCCCTCGGACGTCGCGGGCGCGGTGCTGTTCCTGGCCGGTGACACCTCCGCCTACATCAGCGGCGTGACCCTGAACGTCGACGGCGGCGTCTGAGACCGAGGCGGGCGGCCCCGGACCTCGCGTCCGGGGCCGCCCGCGTGCTCCGCCGCCGGCGGAAACCGGTCAGTCCACGGCCGCGGCCCGCAGGTCGTGGACGATCCGGGTGACCGTCATCCCGCCGCCGGCCCGCAGCGGCCCGAGCCGGCGCCGGTGCTCCACGTGCGCCTCGCTGAGCTCGAACTCACGGAAGCTCGCCTCGTCGGCCCAGTCGGTGAACACGTGGTAGACCTCGCCGCCGCCCTCCTCGGCGTCCCGTACCAGTACCTGCCCCCGGTTGGCCGGGTGGGCCGCGATGAGCGTGCCGATCTCCAGCCAGACCCGTTCGAACTCGCGCTCCCGGCCCGGAACGATGTCCATCCGCAGGATCACCCGGACCGGTCCGTCGTGCTGCGCCATCCCCGCCGCCTCTCTTCCGGTCGCCGGGCCGGGCGGCCCGGACCGGGCCAGTGTGGCCGGGCGCGCTCGAATCCCGGTCAATGGGGCCCGTCTTGAGCCGGACCCGATGCCCGGTGGCGATCCTCTGCCTCCAGCCACCGCAGCAGAGGAGTACGGGATGACCGAACATCCGCACGTTCCGGTCCTGATCACCGGAGGCAGTCTGGTGGGGCTCTGCACCGCGCTGTTCCTCGCCCGGCGGGGGGTGCCCTGCCTCGTGGTGGAGCAGCGCACCGGGCTCTCGTCGCATCCGCGCACCCGGGGCGTCAACCCGCGTTCGATGGAGCTCCTGCGGGAGGCGGGGCTGGAGGAGGAGCTGCGTGCGCTGCCGTCGGCGCGCGCGCTGGCCCGCAACAGCGGGATGCTGCTGGCGACGTCGCTGGCCGGCCGGCAGCTGGGCGCCTTCCAGGAGGAGTACTACCGCGAGGTGGCCTCCGACCTGAGCGCGCTGTCGCCGACCACCTGGTGCCTCTGCCACCAGAACGAGCTGGAGGCGGTGCTGCGTTCGGCGGCGGCCCGGGCCG
Source organism: Kitasatospora sp. NPDC032757 (assembly GCF_055579305.1). NCBI lineage: Bacteria > Bacillati > Actinomycetota > Actinomycetes > Kitasatosporales > Streptomycetaceae > Kitasatospora > Kitasatospora sp. NPDC032757. The sequence goes on from NZ_JBVINN010000045.1 coordinate 39,594, forward strand.
GGGCCGGGTTCCGGTTCGGCTCCGAGCTGGTCGGGCTGGAACAGGACGACACCGGGGTGACGGCCCTGCTCCGGGACGGTGCGGGCCGCACCGCCCCGGTCCGGGCGGACTACCTGGTCGGGGCGGACGGGCCGCGCAGCACCGTCCGGCGGGAGCTGGGCATCCCGTTCGGCGGCACCGGGCAGCTCGGGCGCTTCGTCGCGATCCACTTCCGGGCCGACCTCTCCACCGAGCTGGGCGACCGCCGGTTCATCATGTGCTACACCTTCAACTCCCGTGTGCGCGGCGCGTTGATCCCGCTGGACAATGCGAGCGAGTGGCGCCTGGACGTCATCGTCGACCCGTCGGTCGCCGACGACGTGGCTGCCGCCTTCCCGCCGGAACGCTGCCTGGAGCTGATCCGGGCGGCCTCGGGCGTGGACGGCCTGGCGGCCGAGGTGCTCGGGGTCGTCCCGTGGGAGGCGGCGGCGAAGGTCGCGCTCCGCTTCGGCTCGGGCCGGGTGTTCCTGGCCGGGGACGCCGCCCACGTGATGCCGCCGAGCGGCGCGTTCGGCTCCAACACCGGGGTGCAGGACGCCCACAACCTGGCCTGGAAACTGGCGGCGGTGCTCGCCGGGCAGGCCGCGCCGGAGCTGCTGGACAGCTACGAGGCGGAGCGGCGGCCGGTCTGCGCGGCCACCGTGCGCCAGGCGGTGCTGCGCCAGCAGGACCGGCCCCGGGGCGGGGACCGCCACGGCCGGCGCGGGGTCCCGCCGGGGGTCGTGGAGGACGTCACGCTCTGGTTCGGCTGGCGCTACCCCTCGCTCGGGCTCCCGGCCGCGGCGCCGGACGGGCCGGTGACGGCGGACGGGGCGCCGGACGGACCGGTGACCGCGGACGGGGCGCCGGAGGTGTGGGCCGTCGACCCGCGCGGCCTGCCGGGAAGCCGGGCCCCGCACGTGCGGCTGAGGCGGCCCGGCACCGGGGAGCTCTCCGCCCTCGACCTCTTCGGCCGCTCGGCCGTGCTGCTCACCGGCGCCACCCCGGGCCGCTGGCCGGCCGCGGCACGGGCGGCCTCCCGGCTGCTCGGCGTCCCCCTGGCGGTGCACGGCATCGGCGGCGTGGGCGAACTGTCGGACCCGGACGGCACCTGGGCCAAGTCGTACGGGGTGAGCGAGGCGGGCGCGGTGCTGGTCCGGCCGGACGGGGTGGTGGCCTGGCGCTCCCCCGGTGTGCGGGAGGACGCGGAGCACGCACTGGGCGCGGCGCTGGCCCGCCTCTACGCCCGGAGCGCGTAGCGCCGGCGGGCGGGACGCACGGAACGGGCCCGCGCCGGCTCGGCGCGGGCCCGTCGGGGGATCGGCGGGACCGGGGCCACCGGGAGGACCGGTGGCCTGCCGGCCCGTCGGGGGCCCTCAGATGTGCTCGATCACGACCGAGGCGTCCTTGTCGCCGTCGCCGGCCTCCACGACGGCGGCGAAGCGGGCCCGGACGGTCTCCAGCACCGGCATCGCCACCCCCGCGTCGGCGGCGTCGGCGACGGCGAGGCGCAGGTCCTTCTCCATCAGCTCGGAGCGGAAGAAGGCCGGCCGGTAGCTGTTCTTGCGCATCAGTTCGGCCCGGAAGCGCATCACCTGGGAGCTGAAGCCGCTGCCCGCGATGGAGGCGAGCAGGCGGTCCCGGTCGAGGCCGGCCCGTTCGCCGTAGGTCACGGCCTCGGCGAGCGAGGCGACCTGGGCGCCGAGCAGCAGGTTGAGGATGAGCTTGGCGGTGGCGGCGGAGCCGGGGGCGCCGAGCGGGACGAGTTCGGAGCCGATGGTCTCCAGGACGGGCCGGACGGCCTCGACGTCGCGGTCCTCGCCGGAGAGGAACACCCGCAGCTGCCCCTCCCGTGCCTGGATCGGGTTGCCGACGACGCACGCCTCGACCCGCCGGAGCCCTCCGGCGGCCAGCCGGGCGGCGGCCTGCCGGGCGTACTCGGGCGAGACGGTGGAGGTGTCGATCACCAGGGCGCCGGGGGCCAGCACCGGGACCACCTCGCCGAACAGCACCTGCTCGACGGCGGCCTCGTCGCTGAGGCTCAGCAGCACGGTGCCGGCACCGGCGGCGGCCTCGGCCGCCGTCGCGGCCACCACCGCGCCCTCGGCGCGCAGCGACTCGGCCCGGCTCGCGGTCCGGTTGTGCACGGTCAGCGGGTGTCCGGACCGGAGCAGGCGGTGGGCCATGCCGCCGCCCATGCTGCCGAGTCCGATGAACGCCAGTCTCGCGCGGCTCATAGTGCTGCCTTCCTTCATCCGTCGTGCTGGTGGGAACGTGCGGGCAGAAGGCTGTCCCCGGCACCGGGGGTGAGCGCCGGGGACAGCGGTTCGGGGCGGCGGTCAGTACGCCGCGTCGACCTGGTAGATCGCGAAGGGGGTGCCGGTGCGGTTGTCCCGGAAGGGCCGCAGCGGCGCGGTGTCGTCGCGGTGGCCCGCACCGCGCTCCCACGCCTCGAACGCGGACCAGCTCTCCCAGCGGCTGACCACGACCAGCGAGGACGGGTCGTGGTCCTGCCGCAGCAGTTCGTTCCCGAGCATCCCGGGCACCGCGGCCAGTCGCCGGCTCACCTGGTGGTAGGCGGCCCGGACGGCCGCCAACTCCTCCTCGTCGCGCGCGATCTGGTACACCAGGACACGCACCTCAGGCATGGGCGGCCGCCCGGCCCCGGATGTGCGAGACCACCTCCATGGTGTGGAAGGACGCGCCGCTGCGGTACGGGTACAGCCGGGCCCGATGCTCCAGGTGGGCCTGGCTCTCCTCGAACTCACGGAAGCGCGGCTCGTCCAGCCAGTCGCTGACGATCCAGTAGACCCTGTCCTGGTGACTGTCCTTGGAAAGCCACTGGCCGAGGTTGGCGGGGTGGCCGGTGACGGCTTCGGTGCCGCGGTGCCACTCCTCGACGAACGCGGTCTCGGCCTCGGGCCAGATCTCCATCCGCAGCATGACCCGGAACGTCATCAGGAGATCCCCCCGTCCACGCTGACGGTCGAGCCGGTGACGTAGCGGGAGAGGTCGCTGGCGAGCCAGAGGACCGCGCCGGCCACCTCCTCCGGGGTGCCGAGCCGGCCGAGCGCGGTCTTGGCGCTGTACCGCTCGACCATCACCTGCTGCTGCTCCTGCGGCATCCGGTGCAGGTTCTCGGTCTCCACCACGCCGAGCGCGACCACGTTGAACCGGATGCCCCTGGCGCCGAACTCCTTGGCCAGCGAGCGGTTCAGCCCGACCAGCGCGGCCTTGGTGGCGGTGTAGTGGGAGCGCAGCGGGATGCCCGCGTCGACCGCCTTGGAGCCGATGCTCACCACCGAGGAGCCGCCGTGCAGCAGCGGCAGCGCGTGCTGGATCACCAGGTGCGCGGCGGTGACGTTGGTGGTGAAGACCCGCTGGAACTCCTCCAGCGGCAGCTCGGCGTACGGGATGTGGCTGATCGCCCCGGCGTTGTTGACGACCAGGTCGAGCCGGCCGTACGCCTCGCCGGCGCGCGCCACCAGGTCGGCGACCTCCTCGGGCCGGGTCACGTCGGCCCGCAGCACCAGGTGGTTGCCGCCGGTCTCCTTCAACTCGCGCTCCAGCGAGCCGACGTAGTCGCTCTGCTGCTGGTAGCAGGTCACGACATCGACGCCGGCCCGGGCGAGGGCGAGCACGATGCCCCGGCCGACGCCTCGGGTACCGCCGGTGACGAGGGCCTTCTTGCCCTCCAGGGCCAGATTCATGGTCTTCCTCCGTGTGGCTGTGGGGGTCGGTGGTCAGAGCAGGGCGGCCAGCGCTGCGCAGTTGGCGACGAAGGCGAGGATGGCGAGCAGGCTGCGCCTGCGGTTCCACGGCCCCCAGACCGCGCGCGGGTCGAGTTCGGCGAAGTTCTCCGGCAGGTTGTCCGGGTCGATGCCCTGGATCCACTTGTTGACCGGGACGTTCTTGGTGAGCGAGATGGCGATGGTGACGGCGGCGAGCGCCGCGGCCGCCAGGCAGAGCAGCCGGGCGGCGGTGCCGGAGCCGCCGGCGGCCAGCACCAGGTCACCGGCCAGGGTGCCGACCAGGCAGATCGGCATCAACGGGTCGTAGCGGGTGGCGAAGAACGCGTGGGCGTGCACGTAGCGGTCCGGTGGCAGCGCGGCCAGCAGCGGCCAGCCGCCGAGCTGGGTGCCCAGGAGCACCCCGGCGGCGAGGCCGTTGAGCAGTACCACCAGCGGGGCGAGCAGTGCGGTCACCGGAGGTCCCTTCCCGGGGTGTCAGGCGCGGGCGCGGGCGGCTGCCTCGACCTTGTCCTTGATCAGGTCCATCTGGACGGCGGTGTTGCGGTTGAGCCGGTCGGTCATGGCCGCGTCGTCGACCGGGGCCTGCGGCTTCATGTGGAAGTCCTGGATCCAGCGCATCCGGACGCCGGCCACCTCCTCGGTGTACTCCCAGCGGATGTCCATGTACTCGAACGGACCGGTCTCGACCCGGTGCGCCGTGACGGTGCGGGTCAGCGGGTCGGGGGTGCGCCGGGAGACCCAGCTCCACACCGCGCCGTTCTCGTCGGGGTGCATGGTGAGCCGGAAGGTGACGGTGGCGCCGTCGCGTTCGAGCACTTCGGCGGAGGCGTACTCGCTGAACAGCCGCGGCCAGTTCTCCAGGTCGTTGGTGATCTCCCAGACGGTCTCCAGGGGGGCGTCGATGACGATCGAGTTGTCGGTGTGACCGGCCATGGCGGGTCTCCTTCCGTCAGCGTCCGAGGATCAGGGCCGAGGCGAACCCGCCGTGGCCGCGGGCCAGCACCAGGGCGTGCCGGAGCGGGCCGGTCCGGGGTTCGTCGGTGACGAGGTCGAGGTCGCAGCCGGGGGCGAGCGCCTCGACCCCGGGGGTGTGGGGGATGACGCCGTCGCGCAGGGCGAGCAGTGCGGTGGCGACGTCCAGCGGCGCGCCGCCGCCGTAGAGCCGGCCGGTGAGCACCTTGGGGGCGGTGACCGGTACGGCGCGGGGGCCGAAGACCCCGCTGATCGCCCGGGCCTCGGCGAGGTCCTCGGCCGGGGTCCCCGCGGCGTCGGCGAAGACCACGTCGATGTCCCCGGCGGTGAGCCGGGCGTCGGCGAGCGCGGCCTCGACGGTGCGGCGCAGCGCGGGCGGGCGGCCGGAGCCGGGCGCGGGGTCGAAGCCGGCCGCGTAGCCGAGCACCCGTCCGTAGCGCTGTCCGGCGCCGCGCTCGTCGGCCGTGGCGGCCCGTTCCATGACGAGGATCGCACCGCCCTCGCCGGGCAGGTAGCCGGCTGCGGAGCGGTCGAACGGCAGGTAGGCGCGGGCCGGGTCGGGCACGGTGGAGAGCTTGCCGGTGGAGAGCTGGGCGGCGAACCCGTACGGGCAGAGCGAGGCGTCGGTGCCGCCGGTGACGACCAGCCGGGCGTCCCTGCGGGTGAGCCGGCGGGCCTGGCCGATGACGTCGAGCCCGCCCGCCTGTTCGGCGCAGAGCACGCCGCACGGGCCCCGCAGCTTGTGCCGGATGGAGATCTGGCCCGTCGTGGCGGCGTAGAACCAGGCGATCGACTGGTACGCGCCGACCCATTCGGGTTCGTGCTGGTAGAGCGCCTCCATCTCGTGCTGGCCGAACTCGGTACCACCGGAGGAGCTGGCGGTGACGACGGCCATCTCGTACTCGGGGAGCGCGGCCGGGTCGACGCCGGCGTCGGCGAGGGCGGCCTCGGAGGCGGCGAGCGCGAGGTGGGTCCAGTGGTCGGTCTGCGGGATGAGCCGGCTGGACACCGTGTCGGCGGCGCTGAAGCCGGTGACCTCGCCGGCGAACCGGACGGGGTAGGGCTCGGGGTCGAAGCGGGTGATCCGTTCGATGCCGGACTTGCCGGCCAGGACGGCGGCCCAGTGGGCCTCGACGCCGATGCCGGTGGGGGCGGTGATCCCGATGCCGGTGATCACCGGGGGCTGGTCGTCGGCGGGCATGGTCAGCTCCTCCCGTGGCCGGCCGCGCCGGGCCGGGCCAGGACCATCGCGCTCTGGAAGCCGCCGAATCCGCTGCCGACGGTGAGCACCACGTCGGTGCGGTGCTCACGGGCGGTCAGCGGGACGTAGTCCAGGTCGCAGTGCGGGTCGGCGTTGTGCAGGTTGGCGGTGGGCGGCACGACCTGCCGGTCCAGGGCCAGTGCGCAGGCGGCGACCTCGATCGAGCCGATCGCGCCGAGCGAGTGCCCGATCATCGACTTGATGGAGCTGACCGGGATGTCGTAGGCGTGGTCGCCGAGTGCGCGCTTGAACGCCGCGGTCTCGTGCCGGTCGTTCTGCTGGGTGCCGGAGCCGTGCGCGTTGATGTAGTCGACGGCGGTGGGGTCGAGCCGGGCCCGGTCGAGGGCGACCGAGATGGCCTCGGCCATCTCCCGGCCGTCCCGCTTGAGGCCGGTCATGTGGTGGGCGTTGCTGCGCCCGGCGCTGCCGGCGATCTCGCCGTACACGTGGGCGCCGCGCGCCTCGGCGGCGGCCTTCTCCTCCAGGACCAGGACGGCGGAGCCCTCGCCGAGCACGAAGCCGGCCCGGTCCCGGTCGAACGGCCGGGAGGCGTGTTCGGGGTCGTCGTTGTGGGCGGTGGTGGCCCGGATCGCGTCGAAGCAGGCGGCGCTGATCGGCGAGATCGGCGCGTCGGTGGCGCCGGCCAGCGCGACGTCGGCGCTCCCCTCCTCGATCAGCTGGACGGCGTGCGCGACGGCGTCGATGCCCGAGGTGCAGCCGGTGGAGACCAGCGAGACCGGGCCCTCGGCGCCGGCCGCCCAGGCGACCTCCACGGCGAGCGTGGACGGCACCATGTAGCCGTAGAGGTGCGGGACGCCGTAGGTGTGGTCGACGAGCCACTGCCGGCCGCGGTCGCTGAGGACGAGGTACTCCTCCTCCAGGCCCATGGTGCAGCCGACGGCGCTGCCCACGCCGACGGCGATCCGCTCCGGCCGGACGGTGGCCAGGTCGAGGCCGCTGTCGGCGATCGCCTCGCGGGCGGAGACGACGGCGAACTGGGCGGCCCGGTCCATCCGCCGGATCTCGCGGGCCTCCAGGCCGGCCGCGGCCGGGTCGAAGTCCACCTCGGCGGCGACCTTCGAGCGGAACCCGGCCGGGTCGAAGAGGCTGAGCCGCCGGGTGGCGGTGCGGCCCTCGGTGAGCAGCTGCCAGAACGCCTCCCGGCCGACCCCGCCGGGCGCCACCACGCCGATCCCCGTGATCACCGCCCGCCGTTCGGCGGTCATCGGGAACCGCCCACCTGCGGGTTGGCGGCCGCCGGGTGCTGGGCCGGCTCGGTGTCCACGTGGCCGAGTTCGGGGCGCGGCGCGAGCGGCGACAGGTGGAAGGCGCAGTTCGCGGTGGTCTCACCGGTGTTGACGAGCCGGTGCCGGACGCCGATCGGCACCAGCAGCGAGTCCCCGGCGCCGAGGGCGACCGTCTGGCCGTCCAGGGTCATCTCCAGCACGCCGGAGACGACGTGGATGAACTCCTCGGAGTAGGGGTGGTAGTGCTCGGTGACGTGGTCCCCGGGGGCGAGGCGCAGCACGCCGCCGAAGCCGGAGGTGCAGCCGACGGTCTTGGGGCTGAGGGTCACCCGGATGTCGCCGCCGCGCTTGACGTTGGCCTCGACCTGGTCGGCGGAGACCTTGACGGTGCGGGTGATGGTGGCGCGGTCGGTCTCGGTGGTCACTGGATCCGCCCCTCGTCCTTGGTCCACACGTAGAAGGGGGTCGCCATGGCGTCCTTGGGCTCCTTCCAGTTCGGGTCGTACGGGTTCACGCAGGCGGCCAGCCGGGTGTTGATCTCCTCGTAGAGCGGGTGGCTGCGGGCCCGGTAGAGATCGGGCGTGATGTCCTGGTCGGCCTCGACCAGGTGGAAGTAGAGGTCGTGGAACCGGAACAGGGTGCGCCGGGAGACACCGACCAGGTGGGGCAGTTCGGTGGCGTCCGAGTCGCCGAAGATGCCCGCGATGTCGTCCGCCTTGCCCGGCTGCAACTTCGCCACGATGAGGGTTCGGTGCATTGCTGTCCTCCTGCCGCTGGGTGCCCTTCCGACACGCCGGACTGTTGCAGCGGCAACTGGAGCCAGGCTCAAGAGGCCGTCCAGACAAGGGACTTGAGGAGAATACGAGCCGCCGGTGGTGGCCTTGGGGGGTTCACCGCCCACCGCACACGCAGGAGCCACCCATGCCGTTCGCCGCCATCACGTACGACATCAAGCCGGGCTTCGAGGCCGAACTCACCGAGATCTTCGGCAGTTTCCGCCGGGTGAGGTCGGACCGGGTCCGCACGGAGAGCGGTGAGGAGGCCGGCCGGATCCTGGCCACCGCCGTGTTCATCCGGGACGACACCCTGGTGCGGGTGATCGAGTACCAGGGTGATCTGGACGCGGTGGCCCGGCACATGGCCGGCCAGCCGGGGGTGCGCGAGGTGGAGCTCAGGCTCAAGCCCTACCTGAGCCGGCCCCGGGACACCGACACGGTCGAGGGGTTCGTGGCGACCTTCCGGCGCAGCCTGCTGCGGACGGTCGCGCAGATCTCGGTCCGGGACGCGGCGCCCGCGTCCTGACCGGGCGGCGCCGCGCCGCACCGGAACAAGGGCCGGGCCGGTCTCCCCGTGGGGAGGCCGGCCCGGCCCTTCTCCGCTCATCGTCCGAGTGCCGCGACGGTGTTGGCGATCAGTGCGGCCACCGCGAGGGTGGTGCGCAGCAGGTGCCAGCGCCGCCAGAGCGGGCGCGGGTCGGTCCAGTCGGCGGGGAGTCGCTGCGGGTCCTCGACCGCCTTGACCCGCCGGTTGATCGGGACGTTGCACAGGTGGGACACGGCCGAGACGCCCAGCAGCAGGACCGCCGCGGTCACGGCCGCGGCCCGGACGGCGGAGCCGCCGAGGACCGCCCAGAGGACGTCCGCCAGGGTGGATCCCAGCACGATGGCCGGCATGGTCGGATCCCAGTTCCGCCCGAGCAGCTGATGGGCGTACACGTAGGTGCTGGTGGGCATCGCGAAGAGCGCGGGGAGCACGCTCAGCGCGACGGCGAAGAGCACTCCGGCGGTGACTCCGCTGCCGAGCAGCGCGAGGACGCCCAGTGCCGTGGTCATGGTGGGGCCGCCTTTCCTCGGGTGACCGGGGCGGTCAGGCCCGGTTCGGGTGGGTGTCCACGGTGAGCTGGGAGATCGAGCGCATCAGCGCGTTGCGGAAGTACGCGGCGAAGCCCTCGGCGCTGGTGGTGTCCCGCTCCTCGGCGAGGTAGGGGGCGAGCTTCTCCTCCAGCAGGTGGACGCCCCGCTGGGCGGCCATGTGCCGGCCGACGGCGGCGAACTCACCCTCGTAGTGGATGACCCGGATCAGGACGTCGTCCTTGATGAAGACGCCGGTGCCGAGCAGCCGCCCGGCCTCGCTGCCGTCGGCGGCGGCGTAGTCGGGGGTGTCGACCCGCTGGAACGAGGCGAAGATCGCGGCGATCTCGTCCTCGTGGCCCGGCTTGACGCGGTAGGTGATGGCTGCGTACGGCATCAGGCGGCCCGCGTGGCGAGGCTGTGGTTGATCAGGTCGAGGAGCACCCGGGGGGTCTCGGCCGCGATCACCTCGTCGTCCGGGATCACGATCCCGCGCTCGCGCTTGAGCACTCCGGTGACCTGGAGCAGCGCCAGCGAGTCGTAGCCGAGTTCGAGGAACGGGACGTCGGTGACGTCGTCGGTGTCCAGGTCGTAGCCCTCGGCCTCGCCGGCGCAGTCGCGCAGCTTGCCGGTGAGCTCGGACAGGGAGAACTCGCTCATCGTATGCCTCTCTCGTGGGGTGGTGACGGTCGGTCAGATGGCGCGCAGCAGCCGGCCCGGGGTGACGGTGCCGACCAGGTCGAGGCCGGGGTCGGCGTCCAGCAGGGCGCTCTGGAGTTCGCGAAGCTCCGGGGACGGGTCCAGGCCGAGTTCGCGGCTGAGCACGGTGCGCAGCCGCTGGTAGGCCTCCAGGGCGGTGGAGCGGCGCCCGGAGCGGTAGAGGGCGATCATCAACTGGCCCTGGAGCCCCTCGTGCAGCGGGTATTGGGCGCAGAGGCCGGAGAGCTCCCCGACCAGTTCGTGGTGGCGGCCGAGCCTCAGGTCGGCCTCGATCCGGCGGCCGAGGATGCTCAGCCGGGACTCCTCCAGGGAGCGCGCCTCGGCCTCCAGCAGCAGCCCGCACTGGACGTCCACCAGGGCCGGCCCGCGCCAGAGTTCGAGCGCCTTGCGGAAGGTGGCGGAGGCGGTGACGTGGTCCCCGACGTCCATCGCCCGGTGTCCGCGGCGGCAGAGCAGGGCGAATTCGGTGCTGTCCAGGGTGCCGCCCTGGGTGTCCAGCAGGTAGCCGCCGGCCTCGGTGACCAGGACGCTCTTGGCGCCGAGCGGCAGGCCGACGGGGGCCGGCCCGTCCAGCGCGGCCGCGATGCAGCCGCGCAGCTGGAGGACGTAGGTCTGGAGGGTGGTCTGGACGCTGCGCGGGGGGTGTTCGCCCCAGACCTCCTCGATCAGTGCTTCCACCGACACCAGCCGGTCGGCCCGGCAGGCCAACAGGGCCAGGACCTTCCGTGGCTTGCCGGCCGTCGGAACGATGGACACCCCCGACTGGTCGACCCTCAGCGGGCCGAGCAGGCCGATATCCATATCGCCTCTCCCTTCAGAGTTGGGATGCTCTGTTCACTCACCGGCGCCGCGGAGGCCGCGGATGCCGTCCCGGGCGGTGCCGGCACCGAGAGGTTCGAACGTGCGTGGCGCTTCCCGGTGCTCGGCCGCGAGTACCGCCGACGGGTTGAGCAACTCGCCCAGCAGCCGCGGCAGTTCGCCGTCGCGGACGAAGAAGTGGCCGCCGGCCAGGGTGCGCAGGTGGAAGGCCGAGGTGGTCCACCGCTCCCAGGCGGCGACCGCCGTGGGGGTGGCGATCCTGTCCTCCGCCCCGGCGAACGCCCAGATCGGGCAGGGCAGCGGCGCGGTGGCGCCTTCCCTCAGCGCGCGGCCGAGAACGAGGTCGGCGCGGGTGGTGGCGAGCATCTCGCGCAGCCAGGCCGGGCGGGCGAGCAGTTCCTCGGGCACCCCGCCGAGGCCGGAGAGCAGGCCCAGCAGCCGGGTGTCGTCGGCGTCCGCGGCCGAGATCAGCGGGTTCGGCAGATGGGGAGCCATACAGGCGCCCACCAGGACCCCGGCGGGGGCCCGCCGCCCCGAGTCGATCCGGTGACCGGCGAACCGGTGGGCGACGAGCGCGCCGAGGCTGTGCCCGTAGAAGGCGTAGGGGCCCTCGTCGAGCAGCGGGCCGAGGTGTTCGTCGAGCTCCCGGAAGAGCCGGTCCACGTCGGTGATCCGGTCCTCGCCCAGCCTGGTCTCGCGGCCGGGCAGCCGGACCGGCACCACCGAGACCAGCGGCCCGATCCGGGCGGACCAGCCGGCGAAGGTCAGCGCGCCGGCCCCGGCGTGGTGGAAGCAGATCAGCCGAAGGGGTGCCCCGGGCCGCGGTCCGGCTGCTACGTACTGGTTCACGCGGCCTCCATCGCTCCAGCTGCACCACCGGACGGCGGTGCCCGACGATGGTGGCCAGCGGCTCTGGAAGGTCGCTGGACGTGGGCTGGAGCGGCGACGGAAGGCCCGGAGCCCCGCGGGGCCCGCCCCCGGACCCACCGTGCCGCCGGGCGGACGGGGGTCCGGGGGCGGGCCCCGGGGTCTGCGGCGGGCTCAGCCCACCAGCCGGCCGCCGCGCAGCAGCGGGGCGGCGGCCTCCGGCCCGTACTCGTCGAGCGGTTCGCCCCGCAGGATGGCCCGCTGGAGCAGCTGGAGCTGTCCCGACGGCTCCAGCCCGAGCTCGTCGATCAGGGTGTCGCGCAGCTTCTGGTACACCTCCAGCGCGCGCGGAGCCCGCCCGGCACGGTACAGGGCGACGATGAGGTGGGCGTGCAGCGCCTCGTCCAGCGGGTGGTGGCCGGTGAGTGCCGACAGTTCGCCGATCACCTCGTGGTGGCGGCCGAGCCGCAGGTCGGCGCGGATGCGCCGCTCCAGGACGCCGATCCGGCACTCCTCCAGCCGGGTGGCCTCGATGGCGAGCTGGTGGCCGTGCCGGACGTCGACCAGCACCGGTCCGCGCCAGAGCGCGGAGGCCGCGCCCAGCAGGCTGGAGGCGGCCTCCATGTCCCCGACCGCGAAGGCCGCGTGGCCGGCCGCGGTCAGCCGGTCGAACTCGTGGGCGTCCACCGCGCCCGGCGGCACCTCCAGGACGTAGCCGCCGTGCCGGGTGGCGAGGGTCCGCTCGGCGCAGAGGGGCTCCCCGCTCTTCACCGCGGCCGCACGGAGCTTGCGGCGCAGCTGGAGGATGTACGTCTGGAGCGTGGTGGTGGCGCTGCGCGGCAGGTCGGCGCCCCACAGCTCCTCCATCAGCTGGGGAACGGAGACGATCCGGTTGGCGTTGAGCGCGAGCAGCGCCAGGATCTGGCGCGGCTTGGCCGCCGTCGGGACGATGGACAGACCCGAGGCGGCGGCGGTCAGCGGGCCGAGCACCTGAATTTCCATCCGAGGACTTCCCCCATCTCTCCGCGATGCCGGGCTGCGGGATGCGTCCGGTCATTCTGGATCGTGACACGAGGGAGAGCCGCCATGACAGTGAGATCTTCAGGAATCGGACAGGAAGTAACCGCCTTGACGTGCTGTGAGATTCTCACGGCCGCCGGGTGACGGCCGCACTGGTGGCGGGCCGGCCGCCGGGTGGATGATGGCAGGGTCAGCTCGGGGTGCGGGCGGCCGGTCCCCCGGTGAGTTCGGCGAGGAGGTCTCCCGCCACCCGCAGGGCGTCCACGCCGTCCCCGGTCTGGCCGAAGCCGGTGTCGCAGAGCGCGAGGCTGACGGTGTAGCGCTGTTGGATCACACAGGTGTGGAAGGCCCACTCGGCACCGGTGCCGGGGGAGCCGTCGGGCAGCCGGACCTCGCCGGCCTGCCGGTCCCGCGGTCCGAAGCCGAACTCGGTGAAGCGGAACCGCATGCCCTGGCCGATGGCCTTGCTGTAGGCCTCCTTGAGGGTCCAGAGCCGGACGAGCGCGCTGTTGCGCTCCTCCTCGGGCATGCGGTCCAGCTCCTCCTGCTCGTGGCGCGTGCACATCTGGGGTTCGGTGCCCAGGCCGGTCATCTGCCGGTCGGTGAGCTCGGCGTCCACGCCGATCCAGCCGCGCCGGGTGAGCCCGAGGACCAGCAGGTCCGCGGTGTGGCTCAGGCTCAGGTCCAGCTGCCCGAAGCCCCGCAGGTACGGGCGGCCGCCGAGCTTGTAGGCCAGCTCCAGGGCCTGCGGGGGCTCGCCGACGACGGCGCCGGCGGTGTGCTTGAGCATCATCCGGGAGGCGACGAACCGGGCCCGGACGGCCGGGTGCCGCATCCGCCGGAACCGCGCGTGGTCGGGCCCCAGTTGCTCCGGGAGCCGGGGGTCGGCGAGGTCCCCGGGCAGCCAGTCCTCCATCCGGGCGTGCACGAGGGCGCTGCCGTGCCGTTCCATCGCCTCGCGCAGTTCGTCCCACGGCCCGTCCGGCCCGCGGGCCTGGACCGGGTGGGCGAACACCCACCCGGTCCGTGCGTCGGGCGCCGGTTCCAGGGAGCGGGCCATCTCAGGCCGCCCCGGCCGGTGCCAGCCGCCGGTTCAGGTACTCCAGCAGCGTGCCGACGGTGTGCAGGCTGGGCAGCACCTCCGGTATGGAGAGCCCGCCGAGCTCGGGGAAGTGCTCCTCCAGCGAGGCCTTGAGGCTCATCAGCATCACCGAGTCGAAGCCGAGGTCGTCGGCCAGCTGGAGTTCCTCGTCCAGCTCGTCCTCGCAGGGGCCGCCCGGCTCGGGCTGGAGCAGGTCCGGTGTGAGCTCGTCGGCCGCGGCGAGCAGGACGGCCTGCAGGCGCAGCGTGACGGAGGCGGGCGCGGTGGTGGTCGGGGTGGTCATGAGCGGGCCGCCGGGCCGGACGGGCGGGCGGCGGCGAGGCCGCCGAGGTGGACGGCGAGCTCGTCGACGGTGGCGAAGCGGTAGACCGTGCCGGGATCGAGGCCGAGCGCGAAGAGCTCCTCGATCTCGCCGTACAGGGCGAGGGCGACGACCGCGTCCAGGCCGTACTCGGTCAGCGGCACGTCGGGCTCGACGGGGGCGTCGCCCGGCAGGTGGTCGCGGAGCCGGGCGGTGAGCCAGCCGTACAGCTCGTACTCGGTGCCGTCGACCGCGGTGATCACCAGCGACTGCCAGTCTGTCGTTCCGGTTGTCATCAGCTGTCCCCGTCTCCTCGGAGGGTGGGCGTGCCACCGGCCAGTGGCGTGTCGTACAGGTCGTAGCTGCGGCGCCCGCGGTAGCGCCGCAGGACTTCGGCGAGCAGCGGTCCGTCGTGGTCCGCGGCGCTCTTCGGGGTGGCGGTGCCGAGCCGGCGCAGCAGCCTGGTGAGGGCCGCGGCGATCCAGCCGGTGCCCGCCAGGAACCCCTGCCCCGCCTCCCGCTGCCCGCGCCAGACACCGAGGCAGGCGGCGGCGGTGAGCAGCAGGGCGTACCGGTCCGCGAGGGCGTGGCCGCGTGGGTCGGCGAGGGCGGGGCGGCCGTCCCGGTCGAGTGCGGCGCAGCCGTCGCGCAGGGCGGCCAGCTCGTCGACGAACAGCCGTGCCAGCGCGGCGAGTTCCGGGTCGGGCGCCTCGCGCTCCAGGGCGGCGGCGGAGGCGGGCAGGGAACCGGCGAGCGGGTCGCCGGTGGCCGCCGGGCCGATCAGGCCGAGGTCCAGCGGCGGGAGTCCGCCCGCCTCCAGCCGGAAGAGCGCGTCCGGCGCCCCGCCCTCGGTGAACCACGACTGCGCCGCCAGTCGCGGCAGTTGGGGGACGACGGTGGCCCGGCAGGCGGCCGAACCGGCCGCGCCGAGGCCGATCATCGGGAGATCGCGGACGTTCTTCGGGAACTCCCCGTACGCTCCGGCCGGATCGTGGAACTCGGCGCCGAGCAGGGTGGAGAGCTCGTACGCGGTGTCGGTGAGCAGTTGCGGCAGCAGGTACTTGACGGCCGCCGCGTAGAGCGCGGTCCCGGCCGGGGCCAGGTGGGCCGCGCGGGTGGCGACCAGCGCCAGGCAGTCGCACATCAGCAGGTCGACGAAGGCGCCGGCCAGGGTGGTGCGGGCGTGCGAGACCCGCTGCCGGCCGTCGCCGTCGTCGGGGCGCTCCTCTGCCACGCCGCGGTCGACGGCGCAGGCGACGGCGGTGCGCAGCGCGGTGTCGGCGCTGCCGAGCGCCACCGACGGGCCGACGCTGCGGATCAGGGGGAAGACCCGCAGGGCGAGTTCGAGGCCGCGGCCGGGGCCGCCGAGCAGGGCGTCGCCGGGGACCGGGCAGTCGGTGAACTCGATGCCGTCGACCAGGCAGCCCCGGACCCCGAGGGTGCGCTGCCGGGGCAGCGCGGTGGCCGCTCCGGCGGGCAGCTCGGCGCGTTCGACCAGCAGCGCGGAGTGGCTCTCCCGGCCGCTGCCGGTGCGCGCGAACAGCACCAGGGCGTCGGCCCTGCCGACGTTGGCGAAGGCCTCCTTGCGGCCGCTCAGCCGGAGGCCGGCCGGGCCGTCGCCGCCGGGAGGCGCCGCGGTGGCGGTGAGCTCGTTGGCGAGGAAGCTGCTGCCGCGGGCCAGTTCGGGGTAGGCGACGACCAGTCGGCCGCCGGCGTGCAGCAGCCGGGCGGCGGTCCGGCGCTGGGCGGGGGTGCCGGCCGCCCAGACCGCCACCGCCGCCTGGAAGCTGGTGACGCCGGAGCCGAGGCCGAGCGACGCGTCGCGGCGGAACACCGCGCGGACGACCCGGGCCAGGCTGTCCAGCTCGGTCAGCCGGCCGCCGAGCTCGGCGGGGACGAACTCGTCGTTCAGCCCGAACCGCTCGACCAGCAGCTCGGCGGCGGCGAGCGGCTCCTCCCGGGCGTCGGCCGCGAGGAACGCGGCGCTGCCGGTCGGGTTGTGCGGGTCGTCCGGGTCGCCGAAGGCCCGTTCCAGCTCGGCGATCCGCCGCCGGACCTCCGTCTCGGCGGTGCCGGGCGGCGGGAAGCCCGCCGCCGGCGCCGATGCCGCTCCTGTGCTCACCCCGCCGCGCGACTGCACCTTTCGTCTCCTTCCCTGGCCGGACCGGTGGCCGGCGGCTGGGGCATGGTCAGCAGCCTGACCTCGCCCACCGTGGTGTGCAGCGGCTTGATCCGGCCGGTCAGGAAGAGCTGCCGCATCGCCGTCCGCCGCAGCTTGCCGCTGGTGGTGCGCCGGACGGTGCCGGGGCGCACGAGCAGCACCTGCTCGACGGCGACGCCGAACTCCTCGGCCACGCACCGCTGGACGGCTCCGGCCAGGGCCGGCAGCTCCTCCTCGGCGCCGCCGGTGCGGACCTCCTGGACGACCACCACCTGGTCCTGGTCGGCGCCGACGGTGAAGGCGGCGCCGGAGCCGAAGAGCACGCTGAGCTTCTGCACCTGCTGCTCGATGTCCTGCGGGTGCAGGTTGCGGTCGGCGACGATGAGCAGCTCCTTCAGCCGGCCGACGACGAACAGTTCGCCGTCGTCGAGGAAGCCGAGGTCACCGGTGCGCAGATGGCCCCCGCCGTGCTGCGGCCCGGCGCCGGAGGGCCTGGCGTGGAAGAGCTCGGTGCTCTCCAGGTGGCGGTTCCAGTAGCCCTGGGCGACGGCGTCGCCGCGGAGCCAGATCTCGCCGACCGTGCCGTCCGGCAGCGGGGCGGTGCTCTCCGGGTCGACGATCAGCACCTCCAGGCCCTCGGCCGGCCGGCCGACCGACACGAAGCTGCGGGAGGCCCTGCCGGGCACGGCCGCGACCACCCGGTTCTCCGCGAGCGCCGCCGCGTCCACCTCCCGCCGCCCGGGCCGGGGTGCGGGGCCGCCGACGGTGGCCAGCAGGGTGGCCTCGGCCATCCCGTACCCGGGCCGCAGCGCGGCGGGGCGCAGCCCGGCCGGCGCGAAGCGGGCGGTGAAGGCGTCCAGGGTCTCGGCCCGGACCGACTCCGCGCCGGTGACCGCGACCTCCCAGCGGCTCAGGTCGAGCGCGGCGGCCTGCTCCTCGCCGACCCGCTGCACGCACAGCCGGTACCCGAAGTCGGGCGCGCCGGAGACGGTGACGCCGTAGCGGTCGATCATCTGGAGCCAGCGGACGGGCCGCTGGGCGAAGGTGAGGGGCGGGAGGAGGACGGCGCCGGCGCCGAGGTAGAGCGGGTGGAGCAGCTGGCCGATCAGGCCCATGTCGTGGTGGAACGGGAGCCAGCCGCCGATCCGGGAGTGCTCGGTGGTGCCGAGGGCCAGCTGGATGGCGCGCTGGTTGGCGAGCAGGTTGGCGTGGCCGACCACGACGCCCTTGGGTTCGCTGACCGAGCCGGAGGTGTACTGGAGCAGTACGGGCTGGTCCGGCCGGGCAGGCGGGCGCACCCAGGCGTCCGGGTCGCCGAGGTCGGGGCGGTCGGTGGCCAGGCACGGGATGTGCGACTGCCCGGCGTTCGCGAGCAGTTGGGAGACCAGCGGGCCGTGCGCGGCGTCGGTGAGCACGTAGCCGGCGGCGGCGTCCTTGAGGATGCCGGCGAGCCGGTCGTCCGACTGCCGCGTGCCGCTGGGCGGGGGCGCGGGGACGGGGATCGCCGCGGCGTAGAGGCAGCCGAGGAAGGCCGGGACGAACCCGGCGCTGTCCCCGTGGCAGAGCACCACCCGCTGGCCGGCCGGCTGCCCCTGTTGCAGCCACGAGGCGATACGTTTCGCCGCCCGGTCCAGCTCCCCGTAGGTGACCGCGTGGCCCGCCAGCGGGTCGGCACCGGGCTGCCCGGGCCCGGCTCCCTCACCGTGGACGAAGCGGTAGACCTCGCGGTCCGCCAGCTCTTCGCCGCGGCGCAGCAGCAGTTCGGTGAAATCGGCAGCTCTGGCCACCACAACCCCCATGACATCTGGTCCGACGGAGCGTCACGCACACCCCGGCCGCCCTGCGCGCCACTGGCCACGGGACGGCTGCTGGCCTGCACGCGCCAGAGCATGTGTACGGCCGCTCAAGCGCCGCTCGAAGCCCCGAGGACCGCCACGCCGCCGCTACCAGCCCCGCAGCCTGGTCAGCACGCGCATCCGCCCGAGCTGCCGGGCCATCATCAGCTCCGTCTCGCTGAGCGGAACATCGGGGACCACCTGCTCGGGGTGGTGCTGCCCGGGCGAGCTCGACGAGGCGGCCGGGGCCGCCGGCTCCGGACGGTCGCCGGCCTCGGAACGGACGGCGGGCTCCGCGCCGGGCACCGCCTCGGGAGCGGAGCGGCCCAGCACGTGCATCAGGGCGTACGTCGGCGGAGTGAACCCGTACATCGCTCCCAGGATCGCCAGCGGCCGAAGAAATGCCGACAACCACCGCTCTGTGCCGGTGATCTCGTGCCTCATGCGTCCTCCTCTCGGACGGTCGATGGCCGCGAGCGTGCCATCCCACCCTCGAGAACGACTCGGGACCGGTACCGGAGGTGGGCATCCTGCCGACGATCCCACCGGCGCGGGCCGCGGGCCAGTGCACGGCTCCCGATCCGGCCGTGACTTCCTCACATCGAAGCGGTGACACGGGCACTGGTCGAGAATCGCTCGGATTTCGTTCACTACTTCCCTGAGCACTGGTCCGACGCCCATCCGTCCCGCGGCCCGCTACCGCCATCTCAACGGAGGAAATCATGTCCATAGACAAGGACTGGCGTTTCGCAGAGGTCATCCTGCGTGCCTGGACCGAGCCCGGTCTGCGCCACCGGTACGAGGACGACCCCGCCCAGGTGCTGGCCGAGGCCGGCATCCAGACCGTGCCCGGGGAGCCGCTGCCCGCGCTGCCGCTCGCCGAGGAACTCGACGTGGTGACCGAGCTGTTCGACCTGCTGCCCGCCCAGGCTCCGGCGACCGCACTCTGCCTGAGCATCCGGGACGCCGAGTTCGAGCCCCTCCTCGCCGGGGCGGAGGCCTGATTCCATGACCGTCAGCGGGGGAAACGAGCGGGCCGCCCTCATCGGCTTCAAGCACCACCTCCGTCCGAAGGTGGTCCCCGGGGACGCCGTCTACCTGATGTCCGAACACGGGGTGACGGCCGTCCGGGGCCCCCATCTGGCGGCCCTGGTGCCCCTGCTCGACGGCACCAGGGACCTCCCGGCACTGCTCGGTGCGGCCGCGCCCGCCGTTCCCCCCGCGCAGGTGGCCCGGATCGTCGGCGAGCTGACCCGGCGCGGGCTCCTCGACCACCGCCCGCCCCGGGAGCGCGCCGAGACCGGCCGCGACGGCGCCGACAGCGCCGCCCGGGCCTACTGGGAGCAGGCCGGCGGCTCCGCGCCCGCCCCCGCCGGCACCGTCCGGATCGTCACCCTCGGCGAGCTGGACCCGGCCCCGCTGCGCGCCGCCTGCCGCAGCGCCGGCCTGGTCCACGCCTCGCCGGGCGCCCCCGCCGCCCTCGACCTGGTGGTCTGCAGCGACTACCTGGACCCCCGGCTCGCCGCCCTGGACGCCGGCTACCGCGCCGACGGCCGGCCCTGGCTGCTCGCCAAGGTGACCGGCACCACGCTCTGGGCCGGCCCGGTCTTCCGCCCCGGCAGCGGCGCCTGCTGGCACTGCCTCGCCCACCGGCTGCGCGGCCACCGCTCGGGCGCGGAGCCCGTCCGCCGCGCACTCGGCGACGCGCCGCTGCCCGTCCCGCTGGCCGCCCTGCCCCTCACGGTCGGGCTCGGTGCCCAGCTCGCCGCGCTGGAGTGCGCCCACTGGCTGGCCGGGCACCGCGCCGGGGAGGACGCCCGGGTGGTCACCCTCGACACCCTGACCCTCGCCAGCCGCTCGCACCGCCTCACCCGGCGGCCGCAGTGCCCGGAGTGCGGCGACTCCTCGCTGATGACCCGGCAGGCCGCCCGCCCGGTGGAGCTGGCCCCCCGCCGGTGCACCGTGCGCAGCGGCGGCGGCCACCGCGCGCTCTCCGCCCAGCGGATGCTGGACCGGTACGGGCACCTGCTCAGCCCGGTCACCGGCGTGGTCAAGGAGATCCGGCGCGACCCGCGCGGCCCCGACCTGCTCAACGTCTACCGGGCCGGGCACAACCTGGCCCTCGGCGCCCGCCACATGTCCGACCTGGCCGGCTCGCTGCGCCAGGAGAGCTGCGGCAAGGGCCGCACCCCGCTGGACGCCCGGGTCGGCGCGCTGTGCGAGGCGGTCGAGCGGATCAGCGGCCTCTGGCAGGGCGACGAGGCGCGGGTGCGCGGCTCGCTGCACAGCCTCGGCCCGGACGCCGTCCACCCCGGCAGCTGCCAGCTCTGGGACGAGCGGCAGTACGCCGACCGCGCCCGCCGCAACGCCGACGGCCACCCGTTCCACCAGGTCGCCGAGCCCTTCGACCCCGACGCGGAGCTGGACTGGTCGCCGGTCTGGTCGCTCACCCGCGAGCGTCAGGTCCTGCTGCCCACCGCGCTGCTCTACTACAACGTGCCCGACCGGGCCGGCCGGCGGATGGTCCACGCCGACTCCAACGGCTGCGCCGCCGGCGGCACCCTGGAGGACGCCACCCTGCAGGGCCTGCTGGAACTGGTCGAACGCGACGCGGTGGCCCTCTGGTGGTACAACCGCACCCGCCAGCCGGCCGTCGACCTGGCCGCCTTCGGCGACCCCTGGACCGCCGAGGTGAGCCAGGCACATGCCGAACTCGGCCGCCAGATATGGGCGTTGGACCTCACCTCGGACCTGGGCGTGCCGGTCTTCGCCGCGCTCTCCCGCCGCACCGGCCGACCGGCCGAGGACATCGTGTTCGGCTTCGGGGCGCACCCGGATCCGGCCGTCGCCCTCAGCCGCGCGCTCACCGAGATGAACCAGCTGCTCCCACCGGTGCTGGAGGCCCGCCCGGACGGCACCGGCTACGGCTGCACCGACCCGGTCGCCCTGCGCTGGTGGCGCACCGCGTCCCCCGACACCATGCCCTACCTCGCCGCCGATCCGGCCGTCCCGGCCCGGACGCCGCGCGACCACCCCTACCGCCCGTCCGGCGACCTGCTCGACGAACTGCGCCGGCTGCAGGGCGTCCTGGAACGCCGGGGCCTGGAGGTCTGCGTCCTGGACCAGACCCGACCCGACCTCGCGCTGCCCGTGGTCCGTACGCTCGTCCCGGGCCTGCGGCACTTCTGGCCCCGCTTCGCGCCCGGCCGGCTCTTCGACGTCCCCGTGGCGCTGGGCCGGCTGTCCCGTCCGACCCCGTACGACGAGCTCAACCCGATCCCGCTGTTCGTCTGAGCCCGCTCCCGTCCGGGGCCCGCTCCCCGCCCGGGCCCCCACCAGCCGCCGAATCCGAGCCCCACCGCCCTGCCCGGGCGAACCGCACCGCGGTCCGCCCGGGTGCATCCGACCCGTCCAGGAGCCACCGTGCCGCCCGCCCCGCCGTCCCGGCCGTCCGACAGCCACCAGTCCGCCGCGTGGATCGAGCTGTGGTCGCTGAGAGAGGACACCCTGCTGGAACAGCAGCCGGGCGACGGCTCGTTGATCCTCCGGTCGCAGTGGGGCGACCTGCACATCCCGCGGCCCGGTGCGGTGCTCAGCGAGGCGCTGCGCCGGATGCTGCTCGGCCCGGTGCAGCTGGAGAACGTCCCCGGGACCGACGAACTCGCCGCCCGGGTCCGGCTGTTGGCTGCCCTGAGGCAGCTCGGCGGCCTGGTCGTCCGCTCGGTCGGGGCGCCGGACGGCGAGCAGCCGCTGCTCTCCGTCCTGCCCACGGCCACCGGCGCCCGGCTCGACCCGGCGCCGGTGCCCGAGGACCGGCCGCTGCGGCTCTCCCGCTTCGCCGCGCTGCGTTCCAACGGGCGCGGAAGCCTGCTGGAGTCCCCGCTCTCGCCGTTCCGCGCGGTCTTCACCCGGCCCGAGGCCGGCTGGCTGATCGCCAGCCTATGCCGCCCCATCACCCTGGACGCGGCCGCCGAACGCCTCCCCGTCGCCCGCCCGGCGGTGGCCGCGCTCCTCTCGCACCTCGTCCCCACCGGCATGGTCGAGGTCGCCGACCCCGCCACGCAGGCGGACGGCTGCCCGCGGCCCGCCACCTTCCCCGAGGACCGCGACCCGGCCCTGCTGCCGTGGTCCCACGACGACCTCCGGTTCCACTGGAGCAGCCGGCCCGGGCTGCACGACGGCCAGTTCGGCGCCACCTATCCCCTGCGGGGCCGGCAGGAGCAGCCGCCCGCACTCAAACCACCGCCCCCGGGCCCCCGGATCGAACTCCCCCGGCCCGCCGCCGGACCGCCGGACTGGGACACCTCGCTGGTCGAGGCGCTGGAACGCCGCCGCTCCGTCCGGCGGCACGGCACGGCGGCGCTGACGCTGCGCCAGCTCGGTGAACTGCTGCACCGGTCGCTGCGCGTGCGGGACGCCGGCGAACCGCTCCCGTCCGGCCGGACCCGCCCGCCGGGCAGCCGGCCGTACCCCAGCGGCGGTGCCTGCTACGAGCTGGAGTTCTACCTCACCGTCGGCCGCTGCGCCGGCCTCGAACCGGGCGCCTACTACTACGACCCGCTCGGCCACGCCCTGATCCGGCTGCCGGCGGCCGGGCAGCTGAACTCCGCGCTGCTGCGCGAGGCACAGGCCGGCACCGGGATGACCGAGCCGCCCGACCTCCTGCTCACCATGACGGCCCGGTTCGCCCGGGTCTCGTGGAAGTACAGCGGACTGGCCTACGCGCTGACGCTGAAGCACGTCGGCGTGATGCAGCAGACGCTGTACCTGGTGGCCACCGGCATGGGCCTGGCCGCCTGTGCGCTCGGCACCGGCAGCACCAGCCTCTCCGCCGAGGCGTTCGGGCTGGACTGGCGCGTGGAGTCCGCCGTCGGCGAGTTCGTCCTCGGCCCGCTCCCGGAGACCCGCCCGCTCCCGGAGACCGGCCTGCCCGCGGAGGCCGGCCCGCCCCCGCAGACCGGCCTGCCCGCGGCCCGCCCGGCCGAATCCAACCCCGGTGCCGGAAGGGCGGAATGACGATCCGTCGGCGACCGACCGCCACCGCCTCCCGACGGGAAGGACCGGTCCGTCCCGGGGGCCTCCGGACGGGCGGGTTCCGCCCTACCATCGACCGTGTCAGCGACCACCGGAGGGAGTGCCATGACGGGCAGCGCCACTGGACGGGAAGAGCCCTCGCCCGGGCCGCCGGGCCCCGACTCCCCCGACGACCTCGTGGAGCACCCGGGACGCCCCGAACCGGGCGTGCGGGTCCTCGGCATCGAGGCCCCCGCCCCTCGCTTCGCACTGACCGTGGTGTGGACGGTCCTCACCGCGTTCCTCACCATGCAGATCGTCAACATCCTCGACGAGAGCGTCACCCCGCTGACGGTCTCGCTCTGCCTGACCGTGCTGCCCGCCACGATCGGGCTCCAACTGTTCCACACCCTGCCGAGATTCCGCCGGTCACGGGCCCGCTACCGGCACTGGACCCTGCTGCTCCAGGCGCTGCTCGTCACCGTACCGCCGCTCTTCCTCGGCTGGCCGTGGGGCGGGATGGGGGGCTTCGTCGGCGGCTCGATGCTGTTGCTGCTGCCGATGCGGGCCGCGCTGCCGGGCTTCGGCTGTCTGATCGCCGGGATCGGCCTGACCACGGGCCTGAGTTCCCAGGGCACGCTGCCCACCGTGCTCTACATGATGGTCTCCACCCTGGTCACCGGCACCATCGTGTACTGCCTGACGCTGCTCGCCAATCTCACCCTGGCCGTCCACGAGGCCCAGGAGGACATCGCCAGGGTCGCCGTGATCAAGGAGCGGCTGCGGTTCGCCCGCGATCTGCACGACCTGCTCGGCTACAGCCTCTCCGCGATCACCCTGAAGAGCGAACTGGCACATGCCATGGTCAACCGCTCGCCGGTACGGGCCCAGGCGGAGTTGGAGAGCATCATCCAGTTCTCCCGCCAGGCGCTCGGCGACGTCCGCGAGGTGGCCCGCAGCTACCGCTCGATGTCACTGCTGACGGAGCTCTCCTCGGCCCGCTCGGTGCTGTCCGCGGCCGGGATCGACGCCCATCTGCGGGTGGAGTGCGGCCGGTTGACGACCGGCGCCGACACCGTCCTGGCCACGGTGCTGCGCGAGGGCATCACCAATGTCATCCGGCACAGCAAGGCCTCCCGGTGCACGATCGACGCCGTAGCCCAGCACGGCCGTACCAGCCTGCGGCTCGCCAACGACGGGGTGCCGGCGCACGACCGCGGGCAGCAGCCGGGCGCCGACGGCGGCCTCGCCAACCTGGCCGCCCGGCTCGCCGAGGTGGGGGGCACGTTCACCGCCGGGGTCCGTGCGGACGGCTGGTTCCAGCTGGAGGCGGTCATCACCACCGAGCTCTCCGGCGCCCCGGAGGAGGACGAGCCCCGGGTGGCCTGAGGCCCCGTCACGGCCCGGGCCGACCGGCAGGCCACCGGGGGCGGGCGGCGGACTGCCGGACGTCCTCCTAGACCCAGCCGGCCTCGCGGGCGATCCGCACCGCGTCCAGCCGGTTGCGCGCGTTCAGCTTGACCACCGTCGAGGTCAGGTAGTTCCGCACCGTTCCGACCGAGAGGTACAGGCGCCCCGCTATCTCGGTGACTTCGGCACCGTCGGCGGCCAGCCGCAGGACCTCGGTCTCCCGCTCGGTCAGCGGGTTGTCACCGCTGTCCCAGGCCGCCACCATCAGATCCGGGTCGACCGCCCGCTCACCCTGTGCCACCCGCCGGATGGCCTGGGCGAGTTGGCGCGGCGGGGCGTCCTTGAGGATGAAGCCGCGCGCTCCGGCCGCCAGCGCCCGGCGGAAGGTGCCCGGCCGCCCGAGACTGGTCAGGATCAGCGTCCGGCACTCCGGCATCACCTCCTGGAGCCGGGCGGCGGCCGTCAGCCCGTCCATGCCCGCCAGGTCGATGTCGATCACCGCCACATCGGGCCTGCGTTCCAACGCGGTCGGCACGATGTCGTCGCCGTTGGCGAGTTCGGCGATGACCTCGATGTCCTCCTCCAGCTCCAGCAGCGCCACCAGGGCGCCCCTCACCATGTGCATGTCCTCGGCCAGCAAAACCCTGATCGCCAAAGGAAGAACCCCCGTTTGCCCACTCTGGACGACTCGTACGCCGTTCGACCGCGCCCGCGCGGCAGCTGATGCTACCCGCGTGACCGCCGTTCAGCGCCGCTCTTGACCTTCCGCCCGGCCGCACCGGCCGCACCCGGCCCGCACCGTTCCCCGGCCGCGGCCCCGGGATTCGGACGCCGGCCCGCTCACCGGGCCCGGATTTCGACGCTCCGCTCCGGCCGGCAGGACGCCGCGGGAAACGCGGCCGGCCCGGGCCGAAAGAAACGACCGCCCACCTCCGGTCGGATTTTCCGGCGGCCGTCCGGGCACTTACCGGAAATCACCCGCCGCCCGGCCGGGGCGCATTCGCCACCGCCTTCCGAAACCCTTCCGGCCGTCGCGGAACAGGATCGTCCGGCCCTGGAACCGCTGCGGACTCCGCCCGGCGTCCGTCCCTGGTCGGGCCGGGTCCCCGGTCCGACACACCCCCGGACATGTCCAAACCATGACAAGATGGCGTCCGGCCGACGGATCCGACCGACGGGAACGGCCGACGAGCCGCGAGCGCCGCCGTCCGCTCCGCATTCGGACCGCACCCCGGGAATTTCTTCCCGCACCGCCGCGGTCAGGGCACCCGGATGCTCGGATCCGCCGACCGGAAACGACCCCCGAACGCCCGGCCGGACGTCGTTCCACCACGATCACCCCGACTCCCCCGGCCCTGATTCCGGGCGATTCCCGCACCTCCCGAAAGCCGTGCGC
Organism: Kitasatospora sp. NPDC032757; assembly: GCF_055579305.1. Lineage (NCBI taxonomy): Bacteria > Bacillati > Actinomycetota > Actinomycetes > Kitasatosporales > Streptomycetaceae > Kitasatospora > Kitasatospora sp. NPDC032757. The sequence continues at coordinate 65,338 of NZ_JBVINN010000045.1, forward strand.
AGTGCTCCGGCCACCCCCGGGAATCCGACCGCCGGGCCTCCCCCGCCACGACCGGCGGGCCCCCGTCGACAGGGCACGGCCACGCGGATCCGCCGCCCACTCCCGGCAAATGTGTGGGACATGTGAAGGTGCCACGACGCCGGCCCGGCCGCGCCGCCGGACAGCCGAGGCGGACAGCCGGGGTCAGAACCGCACGGCCTTGACCACCACCGGCAGCAGTGTCTGGTCGGCGGGGGCACGGCTGAACGCGATCGGCTGCGCCTTGTCCCCGGCCGGCAGGCCCTCGACGCCGACCACCGCACTGTCCACCGCCTTGCCGTTGGTGTCGGTGAAATCGACCTGTACCGCGTACGAGGCGGTGTCGAGCCCGGTGTTGACGATCGTCACCACCACCGCGTGCAGGCCCCCGGTCTGCGCCCGCTGCACCCCGGTGACCGTCACGGCCCCGAGCGCGTTGCCGCCGTTCTGCAGCGTGCCCAGCACCTCCGCCGCCTTCTGCCGCGCCTGCACCCCCTGCGCGGAGACCGACGCCTCGAACGAGGCCGCCGCGGCCGAGGCGGACTCGGCCGCCGCCGACACCGAGGCCAGCGCCGACTCCGCCGCCGAGGCCAGCGCGGACGGCGGCTCCCCGGAGAACGAGGACGACTCCGGCGCCGTGCTCAACGTCGACCCCGGGCCCGACGAGCCGATCGACGGATTGGTCGACGAACTGCTGCACGCCGCCAGCACCCCGATGCCGCTCACCACCGCGGCCAGCGCCACCGCCCGCACCCCCACGCCGCACCGTCGCGGCAATCCCTGAACTTCGCGCACCGAGGATCACTCTCCACTCCACTGCCCCACGACCGAAGGCCCGTACGCCCCCATGCTTCGCAACAACCGCCCCGCACGGCGAAACCTGGTCCCCCGTTCGAGTGGGACCGCCCTGTCCCGCCGCCCGCCGGCGGGCGCCCGCGCCGGTCCCGCCGGGTCCCGCCAGGTCCCGCCGCGCCGGCGGCGGGCCGGTGTGACCGGCGCCATTCGGAACGTACGGGAACCAACGGCGGTGGCGGGCCGACTGGTGGGGGGTGAGTGCGATGTCGCCGGGTGGCCGGCCCTTGAGTGTGCTGGCGGGGTTCGCCCTGCTGCTGTTGGTGGTGTTCGTGGTGGCCTTCGCGGTGGGACGCGGGGCCGGGCCGGTGTCGCCGGGGCTGACGCCCGGCAGCGGCGGCGGGGTGAACCCGGGGATGAGCGGTCACGACATGGGGGCCGGCCGGTGAGCGCGGTCGCGGGGGCGGAGGCCGGGGCGCTGGTCAGCACCGACCTGGCGGTCGGCGGGATGACCTGCGCGGCCTGTGTGGGCCGGGTGGAGAAGCGGCTGGCCCGGATCGAGGGCGTCACGGCCGGCGTCAACCTGGCGACCGGGCGGGCGAGGGTGCTGCACCCGGCCGGGGTGGGCGTCGAGGAGCTGGTCGCGGCGGTCGAACGGGCCGGCTACACCGCCGAGTTGGCCGTGGCCGGGCAGGCCCCGGCGGACCGGGAGGAGGACCCCGGCGAGCGCTTGCGGCTGCTGGTGACGGCGCTGCTGGCGGTGCCGGTGGTGGTGCTCTCGATGGTGCCGTCGCTGCAGTTCCCGGCCTGGCAGTGGGTCTGCTTCGGGCTGGCGGTGCCGGTGGTGACGTGGGGTTCGGCCGGGTTCCACCGGCGGGCCCGGCAAGGGCTGCGGCACGCCGCGGCGACCATGGACACCCTGGTCAGCCTCGGGGTGGTGGCCTCGTTCGGCTGGTCCGCGTACGCGCTGCTGTTCGGCGGCGCCGGGGAGATCGGCATGCGGATGCCGTTCTCGCTGACCGCGGACGGCGGCGGCGCGGCGCACGTCTACCTGGAGGCGGCCGTCGGCGTGCCGCTGTTCGTGCTGGCCGGGCGGCTGCTGGAGGGCCGGGTGCGGCGGCGCAGCGGTTCGGCGCTGCGGGCGCTCGCCGAGCTGGGGGCGAAGGAGGTGTGCGTCCGGGATCCGGCGTCCGGGGCGGAGCGCCTGCTGCCGGTCGAACAGCTGCTGCCCGGGCGCGAGTTCGTGGTGCGACCGGGCGAGCGGGTGGCCACCGACGGGGTGGTTGTGGAGGGCGGCTCCGCGCTGGACCTCAGCCTGCTGACGGGTGAGAGCGTCCCGGTGGAGGTCGGGCCGGGGGACAAGGTGGCGGGCGCGACGGTCAACGTCGGCGGCGCGCTGGTGATCCGGGCGACGGCGGTGGGCGCCGACACCCAGCTGGCCCGGATCACCGCGCTGGTCGCGGACGCGCAGGCGGGCAAGGCGCGGGCGCAGCGGCTGGCGGACGCGGTGGCCGGGGTGTTCGTGCCCTGTGTGCTGGCGGTGGCGGTCGGTGTGCTGGGCTTCTGGCTCGGCGCGGGCGCCGAGCCGCAGGCGGCGGTCACGGCGGCGGTCGCCGTCCTGGTGGTCGCCTGCCCGTGCGCGCTGGGCCTGGCCACGCCGACCGCGCTGCTGGCGGCGACCGGGCGGGGCGCCGAGCTGGGCGTCCTGGTGCGCGGCCCGGAGGTACTGGAGAGCCTGCGCCGGATCGACACGGTGGTGCTGGACAAGACCGGCACGCTGACCACCGGGCGGATGGAGCTCGCCGAGCTGACCGCCGTGCCCGAGGTGGACGAGGACCAGGTGCTGCGGCTGGTGGGAGCCGTCGAGCACCGTTCGGAGCACCCCATCGGGAGGGCTGTCGTGGGGGCGGCCCGGGCCCGGTGCGGCTCCGCGCCCCTCCCGGCGGTGGCCGGCTTCACGGCCACCGCCGGGGTCGGGGTGTCCGGCACGGTCGAGGGGCGGCACGTCCGGGTGGTCCGGCCCGACGACGCCGTGGGCCCGCTGCCGGGCGCGCTCGCCGAAGCGCTGGCCCGCGCGGGTGAGGCCGGGCGGACGCCGGTGGTGGCGGAGCTGGACGGGCAGCCGGTCGCCGTCCTCGCGGTCGGCGACACGCTGCGCTCCGGCAGCTGGCGGGCGCTCCACCGGCTGCGCGGGATGGGTCTGGAGACGGTCCTGCTGACCGGGGACGGCGCCGGCGCGGCCCGGGCGGTGGCGAAGGAGCTGGGCATCGGCCGGGTGCACTCCTCGGCCTCGCCGGAGCGCAAGGCCGAGGTCGTGGCCGAGCTGAAGGCGGCCGGGCGGACGACGGCGGTGGTCGGCGACGGCGTCAACGACGCGGTCGCGCTCGCCTCCGCCGACCTCGGGGTGGCGCTGGCCTCCGGGAGCGACGCCGCGATCGGCGCCGCCGGGCTGACCCTGGTCCGCGGCGACATCGAGGCGGTGGTGGACGCCGTGCGGCTGGCCCGGCGGACCCTGGCCACGATCCGGGTCAACCTGGTCTGGGCGTTCGGGTACAACATGGTGCTGATCCCGCTGGCGGCGGTCGGTGTGCTGAACCCGATGCTGGCGGCGGTGGCGATGTCGCTCAGTTCGCTGCTGGTGGTGGCGAACAGCCTGCGGCTGCGCACCTGGCAGCCGGGTCGGGGCGGCTCCGGTGGCACGGCCGGTGCGAGCGGCCGGGGCCGGCGGCCGGAGGCGGGCCGGTGAGGGCGCCGTTCTCCGGGCGGACGGTGTCCGAGCGGTCGGTCTCCCGGCGGAGGATCCCGGGCCGGGTGGTCCCGAGCCGGAAGGTCTCCCCGCGGACGGCCGAGCGGGTGCGCGTGGTCGGGCCGCCGGTGGTGGCGGCCGGGGTGGCGCTGGCGCTGCTCTCCGGCTGGACGGCGGTCGGCGGGGCCGGGCGGCAGCGCCCGGTCGAGGCCGGGCCGGGCTGGCTGCTGCTGCCGACGGCCGGCGGTGCGACCGCCACGGCGGCGTTCTTCACGGTCCGCAACCCCGGCGACGTCCCCGACGAACTGACGGGTGCCGGCTGGGAGCTCGGCGGCCGCATCACCCTGAAGCGGCACCGGCACCAGGGTGCGTCCGGCCGCTGGGAGCCGGTCGAGGCGCTACCGGTGCCGGGGCGCGGCGAGCTGGTGATGTCGCCGGAGGACGCCGACCTGATGATCACCAACCCGCCTGCGCTGCGGGCGGGCCAGTGGGTGGAGTTCACGCTGACCTTCCGCCACAGTCCGGACCTCAGGGTCCGGGCCGAGGTCGTCCCCCCGGGCGGGCGGCGCAGCGGCTGAAGCCGGGGGCGCGGCGGCCGAGGCCGGGGGCGGCACGACGGGTCGGCCGGGGTGAGGGTGGGCAGCGCCCGCGCCCACGCTCTCCGCCCGGGGGAGGCGGCCCGGGCGGACCCCGCCGTACGGAAGGGGTGTGCACGCGCACTACCGTGAATCCGACGAACCCCCTGGTCGGGCGACCTGGGGCGGGCCCGGACGCACCGGGGCAGAACGACGGGGAGGACGCCGGTGGGCGGCGCGGACGGTACGCGGGCGGGCACCGGCGGTCCGGCACGGACGGACGGCGCCAGCGGCACGAGCAGTACCGGGCGCACGAGCGGCACCGGGCGCACGAGCGGCACCGGGCGCGCGAGCGGCACCGGCGGTCCGGCGGCCGGGGGCAGCGGTGGCCATGGCGGTGGCGCCGCGCGGATGCCGCAGCTGCGCCTGGACGAGCTGCTGGAAGAGCTCCAGTGGCGGATCGACGCGGCGCGCGGCACCCGGGACCGGGTGCACAGCCTGCTGGAGGCGGTACTGGCGGTCGGCCGCGAGCTGGACCTCGCCCAGGCGCTGCACCGGATCGTCGAGGCCGCCGCCGACCTGGTCGACGCCCGCTACGCCGCGCTCGGCGTGATCGGCGCGGACGGGCACACGCTCTCCCAGTTCCTGACGGTCGGTCTGACGCCGGAGGAGAGCGCCGCGATCGGGCCGCTTCCGGCCGGGCGCGGCATCCTGGGCGAGCTGATCCGCCACCCGCAGCCGCTGCGCTGCCCGGTGCTGTCGGAGCACCCGGCCTCGGTGGGCTTTCCCGCCCACCACCCGCCGATGCACACCTTCCTCGGGGTGCCGGTGCGGGTACGCGGCGAGGTGTTCGGCAACCTGTACCTCACCGACAAGCGCGGCGGGCTGGACTTCGACGCCGACGACGAGGCGGTGATCTCCACGCTCGCGGTCGCGGCCGGGGTGGCCATCGACAACGCTCGGCTGTTCGAGGAGGCGCAGCGGCGCCAGCGCTGGCTTCAGGCGAGCGCGGAGATCACCCGCAGCCTGCTGTCGGGCGCGCCCCGGCTGGAGGTGGTCGAGCTGATCGCCCGCCGGGCGCGGGAGATCGCCGGCGCCGAGCTGGCGGACGTCTCGGTGGCGCTGGCCGGGCCCGGGGAGCGGGCGCAGGAGCTGACGGTGGAGGTGGCGCTGGGCGGCGAGCCGGGCGCCCGGCTCGGGGTGACGGTGCCGGTGGACGGCACGCTCTCCGGCGCCGCGTACGCCTGCGGCTCGCCGGTGACCAGCGACGAGCTGGCCTGCGACGCCCGGTTCGCGGCCGGGCCGCCCGGGCGGTTCGAGGGCCTCGGGCCGGCGGTGGCGGTGCCGCTGGGCACCGGCGCGGGGTTCGGGCGGGGTGTGCTGCTGCTGGCCCGGGCGAGCGGGCGGGCGCCGTTCACGGCGGAGGAGACCGACCCGCTGGTGGGCTTCGCCCACCAGGCGGCGCTCGCCCTGGAGCTGGCCGAACGGCGGCGCGATGCCGAGCAGCTGACGCTGCTGGAGGACCGCGACCGGATCGCCCGGGACTTGCACGACCTGGCCATCCAGCGGCTCTTCGCCACCGGGATGACCCTGCAGAGCGCGGGCCGGCTAATCGAGAGCCCGGGCGCGGCGGACCGGGTCGGCCGGGCGGTCGCGGACCTGGACGAGACGATCAAGATCATCCGCTCCACCATCTTCGGGCTGCGCGCCCACAACGAGCCCGACCGGGGCCTGCGGGCCCGCGCCACCCGGGCCGTCGGCGAGGCACGGGCGACCCTGGGCTTCGCGCCGCGGCTCAGCCTGGAGGGGCTGCTCGACACCGACGTGTCGCAGGAGCTGGCCGAACAGGTCCTGGCCGTCCTCGGCGAGGCGCTCAGCAACGCGGCCCGGCACGCCCGCGCGAGCCGGGTGGAGGTCGTCCTGCGCGCCGTCGACGGCCTGGTGCGGCTCACCGTCACGGACGACGGGGTCGGCGTCCCGGAGGGCGGACGCCGCAGCGGCCTGCGGAACCTCGCCGAGCGGGCGGAGCGCGCGGGCGGCAGCTTCGAGCTCCGGGCGGGCGAGGGCGGCGGCACCCGGGTCGTATGGGAGGCCCCGCTGGGCCTCGCCTGGCACCGCACCGCCGGTGGCACGCAGGACACGTGAGCGCACCCCGTCGGCGGCGGCACCCGGGCACGGTAGTGCCCCGCCACCGGTGGTGGTCTCTAGTAGTCCTCGCAACACCTGATGGCCTATGCGGTTGCCAGTAGATCACGCAGGCGCTCGGCTGGAGTTCTCCAGCCGAGCGTTT
>NZ_JBVINN010000046.1:0-14044 GCF_055579305.1 Kitasatospora sp. NPDC032757
AACCCGAGCCCGTACGCCCCGGCCGCCGCCAGCACCAGCACGATCGACTCCGGCCCGTACGCCACCGACGCCATCGCGTCCAGCGACAACGCCGCCAGACCCCCCAGCACACTCAACCGGTGACGCTCGTCCTGCCCCGCCCCGGTATCCGGAGGCTCGGGCTCGGCGGTGACGGCCGGGGTCGCGACGGGGCTGGACATCTGAACGGAACCTCCGCAGTCGGGCTGTTGCTCCCGATCCTGCGGGCCGTCCGGCCCCTCGCCCCCGTCCCCCTACGCATTCCTGACGCCCCGGCGGGCACCCTTGACGCCCCGTTGACGAGCGCGGGGAGGTGATGGACGAGCGCGGGGAGGTAATGGGCGGGGGCGGGCGGACCGTTGTCCCGGCGGGCGCCGGCTGGGAAGACGATCAGCTCGTACGGAGGACTCCCGGCGCGTGCTGACACGTCCGGGATGCTCAGCGGGGAGGCTGAAAGGCCCAGCCCACCCCCCGGGGAACACTTTGCTGCCTTCAGGACGTAATTGCAAGCAATGCGCAATAACGCCCAGGCCACCTCTGCACTACTCTCCGCACATGAACCGTCACTCCCAGCCACTCCTCCTCGTCGACCTCGACCACACCCTGGTCGAACGCGACGGCGCCGCGGACGCCTGGACCCCCGCCTTCTGCACCACCCACGGCCTCCCCTCCGAAGCCGCCCCCACCGTCTTCGCCCTGTACCGCGCCGACCGCTCCCCCGGCGGCTTCACCCGGATCGCCGACCGCTACGGCCTCCCTCACTCCGGCCGGACCCTCTGGAACGCGCACGTCGCCCAGGAGGCGGCCCGCACCCACCTGCTCCCCGGCGTCCCCGACGCCCTCGCCACCCTCCGCGAGGCCGGCTGGACCATCGGCGTCGTCACCAACGGCAGCACCGACATCCAACGCGCCAAACTCGCCCGCACCGGCCTGATCGACGCCGTCGACGCCGTCTGCGTCTCCGAGGAGGCCGGTGCCCGCAAACCCGCCCCCGAGATCTTCCGCCTCGCCGCCGCCCGCCTCGGCCGCCCGCTCACCCCCGCCGCCTGGATGGTCGGCAACAACCCCGCCACCGACATCCGCGGCGCCCACGCCGCCGGCCTCCGCTCCATCTGGATCACCCCGGCCCCCGCGCCGCTGCTCCCCCCGTCCCACCCCGCCCCCACGCACACCGCCCCCGACACCCCCGCCGCCGTCGCACTCCTCCTCGCCATCCCCTGACCCCGGCCCAGCCCCGCTGGGCCCCGGCCCCGCCCCGCCCCGCCCGGAAACAGAACCGGCTCTGAACTGCGTTTCCGCAGTTCAGGGCCGGGGCCGAGACGGAGGTCCAAACTTCCACCCCCGCACGAGCGGAGGAAGCCGCGGAACGCAGGGCTCGGAACCGGGCTCGTCGCGGCCGGGGCGGGCGGCCCCGCCTTTGACAGCCGCATGCGGCGGGCGAAGTGTGGAACGGACTTCGGGGTGGGGATGCACCCGGATCGGAGGTCACCGATGCCCGCTACCGACCGTAGCCACGCCTTGGACCATGTAGTCGTGGTGATGTTCGAGAACCGGTCGTTCGACAACCTGCTCGGCCGGCTGTACGGGCCGGGCGAGGTCGCCGCCTTCGAAGGGGTTCTCGGCAAGGATCTGTCGAACCCGATCCCGGAGTGGGCCGAGGACCGTTCGGGCCGGCAGGCGCTGAGCCCGGAACCCCGCCGTGGCCGGGCGGGGTTCCGCGGATTTACCCACCCCTCCAGACCGGGACCCGCATCGAGGCAGACCGGGGGCCACTCGGCCAGATTGTGCCGTCACCCCTTTGCGGGCGCCCGCGGCGTGCTGGTGGGCCCGGCACACGGTGGAGTCCACCGATGCGGTCCAGCCGATGTCGTCCTCGGCGTCCGCCGCGGCCAGCACGGCGGCGAAGATCCGCTGCCATGTGCCGTCGACCGGCCACCGCAGCAGCCGCTTGTGCGCGGTCTGGAACGGTCCCAGCTCCTGCGGCAGGTCACTCCAGGGCGAGCACGTGCGGTACTTCCATGCGATCGCCTCAAGCGTGCGGCGGTGGTCCGCCCCACCGCCGCCCACGGACCGGATCGGCCGGCATCAACGGCTCGATCCGGTCCCACATCGCATCACTGATCACCAACCGGACAGACACATCCGATCAACTGCTCAGCCCACAAAGAGACACGCCTTAACACGCGGGGCGCTTCAGTAGCACGAAGATGGCTACGCCCCTCCCATCGCCACTGGTGCGCTCCATGCTCACTGCTTCCCAGCCTTGTGAGCCCAGGACGTCCAACTCATCCTCTACACGAAGGTCGCTCCCGATGTAGAGGTACTTGTACTCCCACGCTGTCAGCACTCGGGACTCCCTACATGCCGCTGGCCACTTCGCTTGAGACTTGCATGCCCCACGCTCACGGCGCAGGCCGTTCGACGCATCTCGAAGCCAGTTTCAGCCAACCGCCTGACATATCTGCAAATCACAAAACTCGGGAGAGAAATGTCCGAGACCCCGACCACCGCCGAGGCGATCCCCGGCGGTGTGGTGGACCCGGCGACCCCGCCGGCCACCCCCGAGCTGCAGGCCCATGCCCCGAAGCCGGCGTCGAGCGGTGCATCGGCCGCCTGAAGCAGTGGCGCGGCCTGGCCATGCGCACCGACAAGGTCGCCACCGCCTACCAGGCCGCCCTCCACCTTGCAGCCATCCTGATCTGGCTCCGCAGATGACCAAAGAGACAGGCCTTAGCGAGGTGCTCTCGGTGGGGGAACCCTGAGAATCAGGGGTATTGGTGTCACGGGTCAGGAGGGCTACCCCAGCACGGCCGACGTCGCCAAGGCCCTGGGCTGGGTCGCGAAGAACTCGGTCAGGGTGACGGAGCTGAGCGAGCTGAAGATGATGCGGCGCATGCTCAACGCGCTCGCGGTCAAGCCAGACGGTGAGAAGGCCGCCCCGTCCGTCATCCTCCGCAAGCGCCGGATCCTGCACCACGTCCTCGGCCACGCGGTCGAGGAGGGGCCGCTCACCGCGAACCCGATGCCGCTCGTGCAGTGGCAACCGCCGGAGGTCGAGGAGGAAGTAGACCCGGGCGTCGCGGTCAGCCCCGAGCAGGTAGTCCAGCTCCTGACCGCGGTCGCCCTCCAGGGCCGCCCGGGCCCGCGTCTCAAGGCGTTCTTCGGGTGCATGTACTACGCGGCGATGCGCCCGGCCGAGGTCGTTCACCTGACCAGGGACCGGTGCGTCCTGCCGGCCACAGGGTGGGGGCGCCTGGTCCTCCACCGCAGCAGCCCCCGGGTGGGGTCGTCCTGGACCGACGACGGCACCTCGCACGACACCAGGGGGCTGAAGCACCGGGCCGAGAAGGCCACCCGTCCGGTGCCCATTCCGCCGGAGCTGGTGGCGCTGCTCCGGGAACACCTGGAGCAGTACGGCACGGCTCCGGACGGCCGGCTGTTCCGGACCTCCCGGGACGGGATGGTGCAGGAAAGCAGCTACGGCGCGATCTGGGCGAAGGCCCGCACGCGGGTCCTGGACCCGGCCGACCTTGCGACGCCGCTTGCCAAGCGCCCGTATGACCTACGCCACGCCTGCGTCTCGCTCTGGCTGAACTCCGGGGTGGACGCCACCGAGGTGGCCCGGCGAGCCGGCCACAGCGTGGCCGTCCTGCTCCGGGTGTACGCCAAGTGCATCCACGGGGCCGAGGACCACGCGAACGACCTGATCTCCCAGCGGCTCCAGCGCCGGCCTCCCCTGCCGACCGGCCCCTGATTCTGGTCCGCATCTGGTCCGTACGCCCTGGTCAGGACCGGGATTCAGGCGAGCCAGGGTGAGACAAACCCACCCAAAGTGGACCCTGGACTCCATACCCTTTCGAACAAAACAGAACCGGCCCTGAACCGCGTTTCCGCAGTTCAGGGCCGGTCTGGTAATCCAGTGGCTGGTGCAGGGTTCGAACCTGCGTAGCTTGCGCGACAGATTTACAGTCTGCTCCCTTTGGCCGCTCGGGCAACCAGCCAGGATTGGTGTCTCGCGGGGGCTTGCCCCGTTCGACTTCGTAAACGATACCCGATGCCGGGGGGTGGTTCGCCACTCGATTGGTCACGTGATGATCAAGGGCTGTGGCGTGGCTGTCGGGGGCGGGGGCGGGGTGGGGCTGGATAGGCTGGGGTGGCGGACGTCCGGTGGGGCGGGCCGTGCCAGTGAAGCCACAGCATCAAGGAGACCAACACCCATGGCCGACTCCAGTTTCGACATCGTCTCGAAGGTCGAGTGGCAGGAGGTCGACAACGCGATCAACCAGACCTCCCGTGAGATCGCCACCCGCTTCGACTTCAAGAACGTCGGCGCCGAGATCAGCCGCTCCGGCGAGACGATCGAGATGAAGGCCAACGGCGAGGAGCGGGTGAAGGCCGTGCTGGACGTGCTGCAGAGCAAGTTCATCAAGCGCGGCCTGTCGCTGAAGGCCCTGGACGCCAAGGAGCCGCAGCTGTCCGGCAAGGAGTACAAGATCTTCGCGGACGTGAAGGAGGGCATCTCCCAGGACGATGCCAAGAAGGTCGCGAAGATCATCCGGGACGAGGGTCCGAAGGGCGTGAAGGCCCAGGTGCAGGGCGACGAGCTGCGGGTCAGCTCGAAGAGCCGTGACGACCTGCAGACCGTGCAGGCCCTGCTCAAGGGCAAGGACCTGGACTTCGCGCTCCAGTTCGTGAACTACCGCTGACCCCTGCGGTGCGTGCGGTGAGGCCCCGGTCCCGGGTTCGGGGCCTCTCGCATCGGCGGGTCAGCCGGCGGCGGGCCGGGGGTGGGCGGCGACGAGGCGGGCCACGGCCACGGTGTCCGCGAGGGACTGGGCCTGCGCCTTGAGGGAGGCGAGCTGCTCCGAGCGGCTCGGCGCGCCGGCGCCGGGGAGCGTCGACGGGGCCGGGGCGGTCACCGGCGATGCCGGCAGCTGGCCGAGCAGACCCTGCGGGACGGCCTGCAGCGAACCGACCAGCTGCTGCACGACGCCGAGGTCGGGGAGGGAGGACGCCAGGGACGAGACCAGGCCGGTCACCGTGCTGACGAGGTCACCGACCGTTCGATGCGAAACGGGCGAGATCGCCTGATTCACACGGTGGGGCAGGCCAGTTGGCCCAGCCACCGCACGTATGCCGAACGAGCCGGACGGCGGGCAACACGCGGAGGACACACCGGAGGGAGCGGCTAGCCGGCCGCCGCCCAGTGGGCGGTGCTGGAGTGGGCGGGCAGTCCGACGGCCTCGAACTCGTCGGTGCAGCCGCCCTCCACGCGGGCGCCGATCCGGCGCAGGGCGCGGGATATCGGGCTGCCCTCGGGCGGGAAGGGCTCGAACTCGGCGCTGGTGAGCGGGCCGAGGTCGAGGTGGCCGTCGGCCCAGACGGCGGCGCGCTGGATGCCGGTACCACCGAAGTAGTCGGCCTCCACGCAGGCGATCGGGCCGGCCTTGGACCAGGCGGCGACACGGAGCCCGAGCCCGTCCGGGAACCACGCGAAGCCGGCGGTGCCGCCCGACACCCCGATCCCGCCGCCGAGTTGGAGGGCGGAAAGGAAGGCGGGGGTGGCCGGGATGAGGGCCAACCCCTGGGCCAGCGGGCTGAGGTGGGCGACCGGCACCTCGGCGGCGGCCACCGCGAGCAGCTCCGCCGAGCCGATCAGCGCCTGAAGTTCGTATGGCATTCAGTCATCCTGAACCACGGCACTGACACTCCGCCCGGCATTTACGATTCCGTGCCTGGAAGGGAATCGCCCCGGGCGGGCGGCTCCGCCCGGAAGCCGTAGAGCAGGGTGAGGACGGTCACGTCCACCGCGTCCTCCGCCGCACTCCGCTCCTCGCTCATCAACTCGTCGAAGATCTCCCCGAGTTGGCTGCGGAGCCGGACCAGCCGGGCCGGGTCGAGCCGGAGCGAGAAGTCGGCGAACAGGCTGGGCGGGCCCGCCGAACCGTCCCTGGGGGTACTGAAGTCGACCCGGCCGGCCCGCGTGTGGGCGCGGAACTCGTCGCGGACCCGGTCGACCCCGGCGAGCACCGCGTCGTACGCCTCGGAGCGGGCCGGGGAGTCGGCGGAGAACATCTCCGGGGAGAGCCGGAGCGACCCCTGGGCGGCGGCGTAGCGGCTCTCGACGATGCCGGAGACGAGCCGGGTGCCGGCGACCCGGATCAGGCCGACGGTCTCCAGTTGCTTGATGTGGCGGTAGAGCTTGGTCTGCGGCTCGCCGAGGGCGGCCGCGATCTCCTTGGCGGTGAGCGAACCGCCGTCGGCCCCCATCAGGGCGCCCAGGATGGCCAAGCGCAGCGGGTCGGCGAGCGCCTTGAGAGTGGCGACGTCGCCCACCTGACGCTCCCCGGCGGGCCGCTCGGCCTCGCGTTCACCGGTGTGCCGCACACCTGCGAGCGCACCCGCGTCCGCACCGGCCTGCTTCCCGCCCGCGTGTTCGCCGGCCCCGCCGGCCTGCTGCTCAACGTTCTCGACCACGGGCCCACCCTGACAGATCCGCGTCCGGCGTCGCAATCACCCTTGTGCAAGCACTCACCTTGAGGTAATCATTTACGAGAACGTGAATGGTTACGCGAACGCAAGGGGTGGGCATGGCAAGGACGGCACCGGCGGCAGCGACAGACCGGGGGAAGGGCCGGGAATCCGCCCTCGTCCCGCTGCACCGCAACTGGCGGTTCCAGGCGCTCTGGGCCGGTCAGGCCTCCGCGACCCTCGGTCTGCAGGTCGCCGACACCGCGTACCCGCTGCTGCTGCTCGCGCTCACCGGCTCGTCCACGCTCGCCGGGGCGTTCGGGGCGTTGCAGATCGGGGCGTCCGTGCTGTTCGGCCTGCACGGCGGGGTGGTCGCCGACCGGTACGACCGCCGCCGGGTGCTGATCGCCGCGGACGGCGTCCGGCTGCTCGCCGCCGGCAGCGTCCCGCTGGCGATGGCGCTGGACCGGCTGACCGTCGTACACACCCTGCTCGTCGCCGTCGTCATCGGCGCCACCATCGCCTACAGCGGACCGGTCCGGCTGCTGGCGGTGCGGTCGGTGGTCCCGCCCGAGCAGTTGCGGCAGGCGCTCGCCCAGGACGAGGCGCGGATGAGCGGTGCCGGGCTGGCCGGGCCGCCGCTGGCCGGGTACCTGTTCGGGGCCGGGCGGGCGGTGCCCTTCCTGGGCACGGTGGTCGCCTCACTGCTGTCGCTCACCGCCGCCCTGGTGGTGCGCTTCCCGAGCCGGGCGGAGGCCACGGCGACGGCCACGGCCACGGGACAGCGGCCGGGGACCGCACCCGAAGGCCGCTCGCCGGAGACCGCGAACCGGCGGCCGAAGAACAGCGGAGCCCTGGCCGGCTTCCGCCACCTCGCTGCCGACCCGCTGCTGCGGCCCGCCCTCGCCGTCATCTTCGTGACCAACCTGGCGGGTGCCGCTCTGCTGCTGCCGGTGATCGTCCAGCTGCGCGGCCACGGCACCCCCAGCGGCGGGATCGGCCTGGCGCTGGCCGGCGAGGCGGCGGGGGCGCTGGCGGGCGCGTTCCTGGTGGGCCGGCTGCACCGGCTGGCCGGGCCCGGCGCGCTGCTGCTCGCGGTGGCCTGGCTCTGCGTCCCGGTGACGCTGGCGCCGCTGCTGCCGGGCGGGGCCGTCACCGTCTTCGCCGCGCTGTTCGTGGTGGGGCTGGGGACGCCGACGCTGCGGGTGATGATCGACCTCCTGGTGTTCCGCCGGGTCTCGGACGAGCTGCGCGGGCGCGTGGTCTCCGCGACCATGACGCTCCTCACCGTCGGCATGCCGGCCGGGATGCTCGGCAGCGGACTGCTGCTGGACCACCTCTCCCCCGCCGTCGCACTGGCCACGGTTGCCGCGCTGCTCGCCGCCGCCCTGCTGCCCGCGACGGCCGGCCGGACGCTGCGCCGCTCCACCTGGCCGGCCACGGCCTGACCGCGGCGCGCCGGTCACGGGGCCCGAGCGCGGGGCCCGACCGTTGGGCCCCGAGCGCTGGGCCCGAGCGCGGGGCCGGGCCCCCGCCCACCGGCCGTCACGGAGCCCAGGCGTAAGCCGGACCTCCGACACGGGCCCCTGACACCCACTCACCCATGCGGGTGCACGCGGCATGCGACGCGCCGGGCAACCGGGTGAAACTGGCCGAGTACGGCCGGCCCACCCCCCGGGGGGCTCCCGGCCGGGCGACGGGCCGCACCCGAGGAGGACTCATGGGTTCCATGGACGCACCCTCGCCCGGCCGGGGCAGCCGGGGCGGTCCGACCACCACCCGGGAGCGCGGCGAAGCGGTGGCCGCCCGGACGGCCGGCGCGCCACGGATGTCCCGGCCGGCCCTGGCGCCGATGACCACCGGCCCGGTGGCCGGCCGGCGCTCCGCCCCGACCATGGCGGTGTACGGCCAGGCCGGCGTCCGTCCTCCTCCACCGCGTCCCGGCGGTCGTCTTCCCGCTGCCGACCGCGCTGGTCTCCGCCGAGCCGGTGTCCGGCCGGGAGGGCGGGGTCCACCGCCGGGTGCCGGAGGTCCTGTCGAAGCCGCTGGGCTCCCTCACCGTCCGGCGCCGGTCCGCGATGACGTTCCTTTCCTCCCCGTCCCTGCTCGCATGCGTGGCCTCGACCATCGCCCGCCGACCCGGGCGCGATCGAGCCCATGGCCACCGTCGAGGCGCTCTTCCTCCGGCACTACGCCGGCGCCCCCCGGGCGTGATAGAGCGTCAGTACCCAGTCGGATCCGCACCCACAGGATCCGCACCCAGCAGACTCCGGCCGAGCGTTGTCGACACAGGAAGGCGGGAGATCCCCGTGCCACGACCGTTCACCACCGAGGACTACACCGCCCGGCTCGCCCGGGCCACCGCCGACGCGTCCGCCGCCGGGCTCACCGGCCTGGTCGTCGCGCCCGGCCCCGACCTGCTCTACCTCAGCGGCTACCGGCCCACCGCGATCACCGAGCGGCTGACCGCGCTCGTCCTCTCCGCCGGACGCGAACCCGCCCTGATCGTCCCCACGTTGGAGCGCCCGGACGCCGAGAAGGCGGCCGGCGCCCCCGCCCTGCGGCTGGTCGACTGGACCGACGGCGAGGACCCCTACGCCACCGCCGTCCCGCTGCTCGACCCGGCCGGGCGGTACGGCGTCTCCGACAACGCCTGGGCGATGCACCTGCTCGGCCTCCAGGCCGCCCTGCCCGGCACCGGCTGGACGTCACTCACCGAGGCGCTGCCGATGCTGCGGGCGGTCAAGGGCACCGACGAGCTGGAGCGCCTGGCCGCGGCCGGCGGCGCCGCGGACGCCGCCTACCGGGGCATCCTGGAGGTGGAGTTCGCCGGCCGGCGGGAGACCGACGTGGCCGCCGACCTCAGCGCGCTGCTCATCCAGTACGGGCACAGCCAGGTCGACTTCACCGTGGTCGGCTCCGGCCCCAACGGCGCCAACCCGCACCACGAGGCCGGCGACCGGGTCATCCGGCCCGGCGACACCGTCGTCCTGGACTTCGGCGGCCTCAAGGACGGCTACGGATCCGACACCACCCGGACCGTGCACGTCGGCGCCGACGTGCCGGACGAGGTGCGGAAGGTGCACGACGTCGTCCGGCGCGCGCAGCAGACCGCGTTCGAGGCCGTCCGGCCCGGGGTGAGCTGCCAGGAGATCGACCGGATCGCCCGACGGGTGATCACCGACGCCGGGTACGGCGAGTACTTCATCCACCGCACCGGCCACGGCATCGGCATCACCACGCACGAGCCGCCGTACCTGGTCGAGGGCGAGGAGCGGCCGCTCGTCCCCGGCATGTGCTTCTCGATCGAGCCCGGCGTCTACCTGCCCGGCCGGTTCGGGGTGCGGATCGAGGACATCGTGACGGTGACCGAGCAGGGCGGACGGCGGTTCAACAACACGCCGCACGAGCTGGGCATCGTGGCGTAGTCAGCCCCTCCGACGGGCGGTCCCGACTGGGCTTTCTGAGTCTTTTCTGTGCGACGGGCCGTTCGCGTGAAGAGTCCTCCAAGAATGCCTTGCTAGCTTCGACCGGCATGACCAAACTGCTCCGCCCGGCGCCGCTCCCACCCACGCGCGCCGGGCGGCTGCGTCCGGTGACCCGGCCGCAGCCCGGTGCGCGCGCCAGCGCCCTGGCCCGGCTCCGGCTGCTGGCGTGGCCGCTCTACCTCCTCGCCCTGCTCTGGTACCTGCGGACGTACGGGCTGCCGTACTCCAACGACGTGGTGTTCTGCTGGCTGATCGGCGCGCTGCTGGCCGCGGCCGTGCACAGCGGGCACGGACGGCGCGGCTTCCTGCTCGTCCTGCGGGACTGGGTCCCGGTGATGGCCGCCGTCTGGGCGTACTCGCTGCTGCGCGGCTACGGCGCGCACACACCGTGGGCCCCGCACTGGCGGCCGCAGCTGCGCGCCGACGAGGTGCTCGGCCTCGGTGAGACCTGGACCGTCCGCCTCCAGCGCGGGCTCTACACCCCCGGCTCGCCGCACTGGTACGACTACGCCGCGGTCACCGTCTACATGTCCCACTTCTTCATGGTCTTCGTGGTGCTGGCCGTGCTCTGGCGGCGCCACCACGACCGGTTCAGGCAGCTGCTCGGCTGCTACCTCGCGCTGACGTTCGCCGGCTTCGCGACGTACCTCCTCTACCCCGCCGACCCGCCGTGGCTCACCGCCCAGGAGGGGCACATGCCGGCGCTCACCCGGGTGGTGTCGGACGTCCTCACCGGGAGCGGGCTCCAGCGGGCCGGGTCGATCTTCGAGAACGGCAGCCGGTTCGCCAACGACGTCGCCGCGATGCCCTCGCTGCACTCCGCCTACCCGGCGATGCTGCTCTTCTTCTTCTGGCCGACGGCCTCCCGCGGGCTGCGGGTGGTGCTCGTCGCGTACCCGCTCGCGATGGCGTTCACCCTGGTGTACGGGGCGGAGCACTTCATCGTCGACATCTTCGCGGGCTGGGCGTACGCGGCGGTGGTGGTGTTCGGCGCGCGGTGGCTGCGGGCGCGGCGACGGGCCCGGCAGAAGGAGCTGTTGCGGGGCGGGCCGACGGCGGTGCCCGAGGCGGCCCCCGGGGTGTCGCTCCGGCCCTGACCGGCGAGGACGGGGCGAGGCGGCGGCGCGGATCGGAGCCGACGCGGGTCGGAGCCGACGGGGCTCCGGCGGCCGGGTCGAGGGGTCTGGCGGCGGTACCTTCGCCGGCCGAACGGCCCGCCCCGCCCCGCCCGCCCGCAGGGGCCGCCGTGGCGCCGTCGGCCCCTCCCCCATGGGCCAGACTGGGGCGGTGCCCACTCCCCTGAAGCCCACCGCCGAACAGCTGCTCGCCGCCCGCGACACCACCATCCCGGACGTCGCCGCCCCCGGACTGCGGGTGCTGTTCTGCGGGATCAACCCCGGGCTCTGGTCCGGCGCCACCGGCCACCACTTCGCCCGCCCGGGCAACCGCTTCTGGCCCGCCCTGCACCGCTCCGGCTTCACCCCGCGCCAACTCCGCCCGGACGAACAGGCCGAACTGCTCGGCCTCGGTCTCGGCATCACCAACGTCGCCCCGCGCGCCACCGCCAAGGCGGACGAACTCACCCCCGACGAACTGCGCGAGGGCGGCGCCGCCCTCGCCGACCGGGTGCTGCGGCTGCGCCCGCGCGTCCTGGCCGTGCTCGGCATCGGCGCCTACCGGACGGCCTTCGGGCGGCGGACGGCGGCCGTCGGACGCCAGGAGGAGGGCATCGGGGAGACCGAGGTCTGGGTGCTGCCCAACCCGAGCGGCCTCAACGCGCACTACACGCTCGACGGGCTGGCCGAGGAGTTCCGGCGGCTCCGCGAGGCGGTGCGCTAGCCGCGTCGGCGTGCGCAGCCGCGCAGGGCTCAGGCGCGCAGGAACTCCAGGACGGCCAGCACCCGGCGGTGGGTCTCCTCGGCCGGGGGCAGGTCCAGCTTCATGAGGATGTTGCCGATGTGCTTGCCCACCGCCGCGTCCGACACCACCAGCTCACGGCAGATCGCCGCGTTGGACCGGCCCTCCGCCATCAGCGCCAGCACCTCGCGCTCGCGCGGGGTCAGCCGCTCCAGCGGGTCCCGACGGCGGCGCAGCAGCTGCCGCACCACCTCCGGGTCGACCACCGTGCCACCGGCCGCGACCGTGCCGACCGCGGCCGCGAACTCCTCCACCTGGCCGATCCGGTCCTTCAGCAGGTAGCCCACGCCCGAGCCGTCCCCGGAGTCCAACAGCTCGGCCGCGTAGGAGCGTTGCACGTACTGACTGAGGACGAGCACCGGCAGCCCCGGGCGCCGTCCGCGCAGCGCCACGGCGGCCCGCAGGCCCTCGTCGGTCTGGCCCGGCGGCATCCGGACGTCGGTGATGACGATGTCCGGCGTGTGCTCGGCGACGGCCTCGTGCAGCGCCCCGGCGTCGCCGACGGCGGCCACCACCCGGTGGCCGAACCGGCCCAGCAGGCCGATCAGGCCCTCGCGCAGCAGCACGCCGTCCTCGGCGAGGACGATGTCCAGAGGGGCGGCCCCGGGCCGGCCGGGGCGACCCGCGGACTCACCGAGGTGGCTCACGGACCGTACGGGGCGACCCGCGGACTCACCGAAGGGGCTCACAGACTGATCGGGGTGCACGGGATCTCCACACGCAACAGGGTCGGCCCGCCGGGCGGGCTGCTCACCGCCAGTGTGCCGTCCACGACGGCGACCCGGTCGGCCAGGCCGGTCAGCCCGCTGCCGGCCGCCGGGTCGGCGCCGCCCCGGCCGTCGTCCGCGACCTCGATCGTCAACCGGCCGTCCACGTACCGGCCGTCGACGCGGGCCCGGCCGGCGCCGCTGTGCTTGGCGATGTTGGCGAGCGCCTCGGAGACGGCGAAGTAGCCGGCCGACTCGACCGGGGCCGGCAGCCGCCCGGGCAGGTCGAAGCGGGTGGCCACGGGAACGGGCGAGCGGTCGGCGGCATCCGCGCAGGCGTCCGGCAGGCCGCGGTCGGTGAGCACCTGGGGGTGGATGCCGTTGATCAACTCGCGGAGCTCGGAGAGGACTTCGCCCGCCTGACGGTGCGCCTCGGCCAGCCGGGCGGAGAGCTCGCCGCCCGGCTCCGCATCCAGCCGGGCCAGGCCGAGCGTCATCGTCAGCGCGACCAGGCGCTGCTGGGCGCCGTCGTGCAGATCACGCTCGATCCGGCGCCGCTCCGCCTCGAAGGCGTCCACCAACCGGGCCCGGGAGCTGACCAGTTCGCCGATCCGCCGCTCCTGCCCGCCCGGCCCGGCCACCAGCCGGACCAGCGCCGCCCGGCCCGCCGCCACCGCGGTCAGCGGGTACGCGAGCAGCGGGAGCAGCAACGCCCCGCCCACCCCGAACAGGGCCGCGACAGGCAGGGAGTGGACCTGCCAGAGCTTCAGCACGTTCACCTGCTCGCCGTCCAGCAGCAGTAACGGCAGCGCGGCGAGCAGGTACCCGGGCACGGCGAGGGCGCAGCCGACCACCACCAGGTCGATCGGCCAGAGCACGAACGCGGCGAGGCCGGTGAGGCCCAGCTCGCGCCAGGTCGCCTGCTCCCGGTAACGCAGGCGCAGCCAGGCCGGGAGCCCGGGGCGGTCGGGCACGCGATGCGGGCCGGGGACGCCCGTACCGTCGAGCAGGCGCAACAGCCGCCGCTCCCACGCCGCGTACGGCACCCCGACCAGCGCCAGCGCCGCCAGCAGCGGCAACCCGACCAGCAGCACCGCCAACACCCCGGCGACCACCCCGGCCACCAGCAGCCCGGCGCAGAGCACCAGTCCGGCCACCCCGCTCGCCAGCAGATACGCCGCCGCCCGCCACGGCGCCCCCGACCGCAGGAACCCCGGCCGCAGGAACCCCGGCCGCGCCGGCTCCGCCCACAGTGCCCTCAGGTCCATCGCCCCCACCCTCCGCCCCCTGTCCTCCTCGCCGCCCACCCTAGGCAGCGGCGGGCGCGGTGTCGGTAGGGCCCGGCCTACCTTCCGGGGCGGGGGTGGGGGGGGGGGGGGGGGGGGGGGGGGGGGGGGGTGAGGGGGGGGGGGGGGGGGGAAGGAGCAACACAATAAGGAGGGG
>NZ_JBVINN010000046.1:14054-68197 GCF_055579305.1 Kitasatospora sp. NPDC032757
GTGTTTTTTGTGTACCCTTTCCTCCTTTTTGGGGAGGTGCCCCCCACACACCTCCTCCCCCCCCCCCCCCTCCCCTCCCCCCCCCCAACCCCGTGACGCCCCCTACGGGTAGGGCGGGCCCCACCTCCCGGAGTAGGGCCCGGCCTGCTGACCGGGACCGGGGCGGGCCGGTTGGCTGGACGGCATGAGAATGGTGCGGATCGCGCTCAAGTCCCTGCAATCACGGTGGGTTTCACTGCTCGGCGCATTCATCGCCCTCACCCTCGGCGTCGCGATGACGGCGGTGATGCTGCTCGGGCTGGCCGCCGCCGTGGGTGCGCCCGGCGGGGAGGAGCTGGTGTCGCTCGTCGCGGCGCTCGGCACGGCCGGCGGGGTGAGCGCGTTCGTCTCGGCGTTCGTCGTCGCGTCCACCTTCTCGTACACGGTCGCGCAGCGCCGCCGTGAACTGGGCCTGCTCCGGCTGGCCGGCGCGACCCGGGCACAGGTCCGGCGGACGGTGCTCGCCGAGGCGCTGGTCCTCGGCACCGCCGCCTCCGCGACCGGCTGCGCACTCGGCCGGCTCGGCGCACCCGCCCTCGTCCGGTGGCTCGCGGACGTCGGCATGGCCCCGGCCGGCTTCGGGCTCGCCGACGGGACGTGGCCGCTGCACGGCGCCTTCTGGACCGGCCTGCTGGTCGCCCTCGGCGGCGTCGCGGTGGCGGCCCGCCGGGCCGGCCGGGCCGGTCCGCTGGACGCGCTGCGCGCCGCCGACCTCGACTCCGGGGCGATGACCGCCGGCCGTCTGCTCTGGGGCCTCGGGCTGCTGCTCACGGCCGCCGCCCTGACCGGGGCGGCGCTCGCCGGCGACCCCGCCGACCTGCTGCACCGCAAGACCTACACCACCCGGCCGATGCTGCTGATCTCGGCCTGCGGTCTGCTCGCCCCGCTCCTCGCCCGCCCGCTGGTGCACCTGCTCACCTGGCTCCCGGTCCGGTTCACCGCGTACGCCGGCCGGTTGGTGCGCGGGAACGCCGCGGCGGCGGTCCGCCGGACCGGGGCGGTGGCCGCGCCGGTGCTGGTGTCGGTGGCGCTCACCGGCTCGCTGGCCGGGGCGCTGGAGACGGTGAGCGCCGCCCGGACCGCCGAGGCCGCCGCCCGGACCGCCGCCGATCTGGTGGTGGTCCCCTCCTCCCGGCCGGGCCCGCTCGCCGAGGCCCTGCGCGCCGTCCCCGGCACCGCCGCCGTCTCCCCCACCGCGCCCACCACGCTCGCGCTGGTCGAGCCGGACGGCAATGCGGTCAGGGCCGAGGCCCGGATGGCCGATCCGGCCGGACTGGCCGTGCTCGCCCGGCTGCCCGTCCGGTCCGGCTCACCCGCCGGGCTGGGCGACGACACCATCGTGCTCCCCGCCGAGTGGGGCCGGACGGCCGGCGAGCCGGTACCGGTGATCCGGGCCGACGGCAGCCGCACCACGCTGCGGGTGGCCGCCGTCCTGCGCGACGGCCTCGGCGACAACGGCCTCTACGTGACCGCCCGCAACGCCCCCGGCGCACGGGTCGACCGGATCGAGGTGCGCCTGGCCCCCGGCATGGACCCGGCCGGGCGGGACACCGCCACCGCACGCGTCCGCGAGGCCGCCCGGCCGTACGGCGCCACGGTGTTCACGCGGGACGACTGGCTCGCCGCCACCGCCCCCGCCCATGCCCGGATCGCGTGGCTGCGGACCGCCCTGGTGCTCGGACTCGCCCTCGTCTACACCGGGATCGCGCTCGCCAACACCCTGCTGATGGCCACCGCCGACCGCCGCCGCGAACTGGCCCTGCTCCGGCTGGCGGGCGCCACCCGCGCCCAGGTGGTGCGACTGGTGACGGCCGAGTCGGTGCTGGTGGCGGCGGTCGGCTCACTCCTCGGCTGCGCGGTGGCCGCCGTCCAACTGGGCGCCATGCGTGCGGGGTTGGCACTGCTCGGGGCGCCGGCGCCGTGGACGCTGCCGTGGCGGCCGGTGGGCCTGGTGGCCGGGGGCTGCGTCCTGGTCGCGGCCGCCTGCGCCGCCCCGGCCGCCGCCTGGGCCCTGCGGCACCGTCCGGTCACGGCGGCCGCGCGCTGACCGGCCCGCCCGGCGCTGCCCTCAGGCCGCCGCCAGCCCCTCCGGCAGTGCCAGCGCCCTCAGTTCACGGATCAGCGCCCGCACCGCCGCCGTCCCCGCCAGCTCCGGCGTGGTCACGTACCCGACGGAGCGGCTGGGCGGCTGCGGGCCGAGGTCGGTGACGGCCAGGCCGGGCGGGGCGCCGAGCAGGGCGCTCCGGGGCATGATCGCCATCCCCAGCCCCTGCGAGACCAGCGAGACGGCCACGGTGTCGTCCTCGACGTCGATGGTCGCGGGCGGGATCCAGTCCTGCCGGTCCCACCAGTTCCGCGTGTACGAGCCGCAGTTCTCGTCCCAGTCGACCAGCGGCAGCCCGCGCGGCGCCGGGTGGCCGGCCGGGTGTGCCAGCGCGTACGTCTCCTCGAAGAGGCGCACCGCGATCAGCCCCGGGACGGGCGGCGG
This sequence comes from Kitasatospora sp. NPDC032757, assembly GCF_055579305.1. Classification (NCBI taxonomy): domain Bacteria; kingdom Bacillati; phylum Actinomycetota; class Actinomycetes; order Kitasatosporales; family Streptomycetaceae; genus Kitasatospora; species Kitasatospora sp. NPDC032757. Next base: position 16,582 of record NZ_JBVINN010000046.1, read on the forward strand.
CCCGTCCGCGTTGAGCGTCGCGAGCCCGAGGTCGGCGCGGCCGTCGGCGACCTCGCCCGCCGTTCCCCGGCCGATCTCGCGGACGATCCGCACGTGCGGGGTCAGCCCGGGGTGGCGGGCGGTGAGCCGGGCGAGGACGGACGGCAGCAGGTGGGCGGCGACGCTGCGGAAGGCGGCGATCCGCAGCGGCCCGGTCACCTCGCCCGCCGCGTCCCCCGCGCCGGCGCCGCGCACCTCCGGGCCCATCGCCTCCAGCAGCCGTAGGATCCGCCGGGCGTAGGCGACGGCCCGCGCGCCGGCGTCGGTGGGGCGCGCGCCGTGGCGCCCACGGTCGAAGAGCACCGCGCCGAGCTTCCGCTCGCAGGCGCGCACGGCGTGCGAGACGGCGGACTGGGTGGTGCCGAGGCGTACCGCGGCCGCCGTGAAACCCTTCTCCTCCTCCACGGCGACCAGGATGCGCAGCTCCTGCGGGGCAAGATCGGTCATGATCCGAATCTACCGGCCCGCCGGCAGGATCCATCGATCCGGTTCATGGAACCTGCCCTTCCATCGCCGTGAACCCCTGCCCGGCCCACCACCCCCCTCCCTACGGTGATCACGTCCGCCCCGCCCGCTCACCGCACCGGAGTCCACATGCCCCGCCCCACCGCCCTCGCCGTCCACCTGGTCTCCCGCCCCTCCGGCGCGCCCACCGCCGACAACTTCGCCTTCGTCGAGGAGACCGTCCCGGCGCTCGCCGAGGGCGAGGCGCTGGTCGAGAACATCCACCAGTCCGTCGACCCGTACATGCGCGAGGAGATGGACGAGGGCGGCTGGCAGCTCAACGCCCCGCTGGAGGGCCGCACGCTCGGCCGCGTCGTCGAGTCCCGCACCCCGGCGCTGCCGGTCGGCACGCTGGTCCACCACCGCCGCGCCTGGCGCACCCACTCGGTGGTCGGCTCCGGCGAGGCCACCGTCCTCCCCGACTTCGCGGGCGTCCCGCTCAGCGCCCACCTGAGCGTCCTCGGCGGCACCGGCCTCTCCGCCTGGGTCGGCCTGACCAGGGTCGCCCGCCTCCAGCCCGGCGAGACGATCTTCATCTCGGCGGCCGCCGGCGGCGTCGGCACCGCCGCCGGCCGGCTCGCCCGGCTGCTCGGCGCCGGCCGGATCATCGGCAGCACCGGTTCGGCCGCCAAGGTGAAGCACCTCACCGGGCACCTCGGCTTCGACGCCGCCTTCGACTACCACGAGGGCCCGATCGCGGACCGGCTCCGCGAGGCCGCACCCGAGGGCCTCGACGTCTACTTCGACAACGTCGGCGGCGACCACCTCGAAGGCGCCATCACCGCCCTGCGCGACCACGGCCGGATCGCCTGGTGCGGCGCCGTCGCCCAGTACAACCACCTCCAGGACCCGCCCGCCGCACCGCGCAACCTGTACGACGTGGTCGGCAAGAGCCTTCGCCTGGAGGGCTTCCTCGTCCGCAACCACCTCGACGCCCGCCAGGAGCTGTACGACTTCCTCGTCCCGCACCTGCGCTCGGGCGCCGCCGTCCCGGACGAGACCGTCGTCCGGGGCTTCGAGAACGTCGTGGACGCCTTCCTCGGCATGCTCCGCGGCACCAACACCGGCAAGATGATCGTCCAGCTCACCGACGCACCCTGACGGCTCAGCGCCCGCCGAACTTCTCGTCCGTGAACACGACCTCACGCCCCAGCGGCATCAGCGAGATCGGGATCATCTTCAGGTTGGCCCACCCGAACGGGATCCCGATGATCGAGATGAACAGCGGGATGCTCGTGACCAGGTGCATCAGCGCCAGCCACCACCCCGCGAACACCAGCCAGATCACGTTCCCCACGCAGGACGGCGCCCCGGCGTCCGGCTTCTCCACCGTCGTCCGCCCGAACGGCCAGATGACGAAGCCGGCGATGCGGAACGCGGCGATGCCGAAGGGGATCGTGATGATGAGAACGCAACAGACGATTCCCGCGATCACGTAGCCGATCGCCATCCAGATGCCGCAGAAGATCAACCAAATGGCGTTCAGGACGAACTCGATCACCTTCATGGCCGGCACCCTCTCACGGCCGACGGTCGGCCCCTATGACCCATCGTCCCCGCCCGCGGCCGTGTCTACGCAACGGACGGGAACCGCCCGCCCGGCCTTCCCCCGGGCCCCCGCGTCCGCGCGCGGGCGCGGACGCGGACGCGGACGCGGGCGCGGGCGCGGGCGCGGGGGCCCGGGAAGCTACTCCTCCGACGGCGCGTCCTCCGCCGCGGACGGCGGCTCGTCGTCCGCGGCGCCGCCGTGCCCCCGGCGGGCGGAAGGGAAGGCCGCGAGGAGCGAGGTGGCGACGGCCAGACCGAAGTTCCCGGCGTCCGCCGTGGTGGCGCCGAAGAGCGCCATGGCCAGGCCGGCCCCCGAACCGGCCAGGGCCAGCGCGGTGAGCCGGACCGGCCCGCCGAGGCGCCGTCGTGCAGTGGGTCGCCGCGGCGGCCGACGCGGGCCGCGCTCCGACGAAGGCCTGTACATGGTCACGGGTGTCCCTCTCCTCCCGGAGCAGCGGGCCGGCGCATCAACCGGAACGCTGTTCTCCGACACCGTGGAATATCGAGTTCCATTTCGATTTCCCGCGGTACGACCCGACGGTTTCCGCGGAAAGTCCGGAACGGAGGTCCCGGCCCGGAGTCCCGGCGGCAAAGCCCGACCGGAAATCCCGTGACGTCCCGCTGCTTCCGGGCTTCGCCCGCTCCTCCAGAAGAGCAGCCGCGGGGGTGTCCCGCCATGAGCGGAGCCGGGAAAGCGCCAGGTCCGGGCAGATTGCCGTCTTCGCATGGACAGCACATCGACGAGTTGGGACAGACCGTGTCCCGAAATGGCGCGGGACGCGTATGCTGACGGACACCTCGGGACACCATCGGACAGGCATGGGGGGCTGTGCGATCTCGACGAACCAGGACTCCGGGGATCACATCGATCCCTCTTCCGCCGCGAGCAAAGAAGATCTTGCCCGGTTCATGAGAATGCTGCGGGCACGCGCGGACAGCCCCTCGTACCGGGACATGGAGAAGCGCGCGATGCTTCTCGGCCGCGGGCGGTCGCTGCCCCGGACCACCATGGGGGAGGTGCTGGCGGGGCGGCGGTTTCCCAGCAAGGCGTTCCTACTGACCTTCGTGGAGCTCTGCGGTGCCGGCCCCGGGACCGACCACTCCTGGGAGAGCACCTGGAACCGCCTGGCGGTGCGCTACAAGGTGGACACGCCGTCCGAGCAGGACGCGACCGGACAGGCGGACACCCGCCCGGAGCACGCGCGGCAGGAGCTGCGGGCGGCCCGGCTGCGCGTACGGGAACTGGAGGAGCAGCTGGCGGGGCTGCGGTCCGGGCTCGGCCGGCAGGCCTCGGCCTGGACGGAGGTGGCCGACGAGCTGGAGCAGCGCGGCGAGCGGCGGCTGGCGGAGAAGGCGGTGGCCGCGGTCGCCGGCCTGTGGAGCCTGCTGCCGGACACCGCCGAGGCGGCGGCCTGGGAGGAGCGGTACGGGCGGACGGCCTCCGCACGGTCCGAGGACCACCTCCCGGCGCCCCCGCCGCCGCCCGCCCAGGCCGAGGTCCGCACCGCGGCCACGGCGACCGTTGCCCCGGCCGAGGCCGGGACCGCGCTCACCCGCCCGCAGCCGCTCGCCGGGCGGGTGTCGGGAAGCCTGCCCGCGGTGTGGAACGTCGAGCCGCGCAACCCCGAGTTCACCGGCCGCGACGCCGTCCTGGCCGACCTGCGGCGGCGGCTCAACGCGCGCGACGCGGGCGCGGTCCAGGCACTGCGCGGGGTCGGCGGGGTGGGCAAGACGCAGATCGCCATCGAGTACGCCTGCCGGTTCGCCGCCGACTACGACGTGGTCTGGTGGATCGCGGCCGAGGACCCCGCGCTGATCGGCGAGCAGGTGGCCGGGCTGGCCGCGGAGCTGGATCTGACCGAACCCGGCACCGACACGGCGACCGCCGTGGCCGTGCTGAAGTCGTGCCTGCGCGGCCGGGACCGCTGGTTGCTGATCTTCGACAACGCCGACGACCGCGCCGGCGTGTCCAAGTGGCTGCCGGGCGGGCCGGGCCATGTACTGATCACCTCCCGGGCGGGCGGCTGGGAGCGGATCGCCACCACCGTCCTGGTCGACGTGATGGCGCGGACGGAGTCGGTGGCCCTGCTGCGTACGCACCGCCCCGAGCTGAGCCCGGAGGAGGCGGACCAGTTGGCGGCGGCGCTCGCGGACCTCCCGCTCGCGCTGGCGCAGGCCGGCGGCTTCCTCGCCGAGACCGCCACCCGGGTGAGCGACTACCTCGCCCTGCTGGACGCCCATGCCACGGCGGTCCTGGGCGAGGGGGCCACCGGCGACTATCCGAGACCGCTCGCGGCGGCTGTCGGCCTCAGCGCCCGGCAGCTCGCGCAGCTGGACCCGGTCGGCCTGGCCGCGGTGCGGCTCTGCGCCTTCCTCGCCCCCGAATCCGTCCCGGTCCACTGGCTGCTCACCGAAGGATGGACCGAGGCGGACGCCGCCGGGCCGCTGGGTGCGCTGGCACAGGCCGCGACCGATCCGGTGGCGCTGCGCCGCGGCGTCGGCGCGGCGGTCCGGCTGGGGCTGGCGACCAGCACCCACGACGGCGTCCGGCTGCACCGGCTGGTCCAGGTGGTGATCAAGGACCAGCTGGGAGCAGCCGCCGAGGAGGTCCGCCGCCGCGCGCGCACGGTCATGGTCGCGGCCGGCCCCGGCGATCCGGAGGATCCGGCCACCTGGGCCGCGTGGGCCCGGGTGGTACCGCATCTGCTCGCCGTCGATCCGGCGGACGGGGCCGCCACCGATCTGCGCGCCCTCGCCTGCAACGCCGCCTGGTACATGATCGAGCGCGGTGACGCCGACGTGAGCGCCCGGCTCGCGGCCGACCTGTGCCGGCAGTGGACCGCCGTGTCGGGGCCGGACGACCTGCACGTCCTGTGGGCCACCCGCTGTCTGGCCCGGGCCTGTCGCGAGCAGGGCCGCTACGAGGAGGCGCACCGGCTGTACCGGGACGCGCTGCGCCGGGGCCGGGCGGTCCTGGGCGACGACCACCCGCAGACCCTGCGGCTGGCGCACGGGTGTGCCATCAACCTGCGGATGCAGGGCCGGTACGAACAGGCCCGGCAGCTCCAGGCGGACACCCTGGACCGCTACCGGCGGGTCCTCGGCGACGACCACCCGCACGCCCTGCACTCGGCCAACCACCTCGCGGTGGACCTCAGCGCCCTCGGCCGGTTCGAACAGGCCCGGCAGCTCCACGAGGACACCCTGGACCGCTACCGGCGGGTCCTCGGCGACGACCACCCGGACACCCTGCGCTCCGCCAACCACCTCGCGGTGGACCTCAGCGCCCTCGGCCGGTTCGAACAGGCCCGTCAGCTCCACGAGGACACCCTGGACCGGTGCCGGCAGGTCTTCGGTGACGACAATCCGCACACGCTCAAGGCGGCGGACTCCTTCGGCATCACGCTGCGCAAGCTGGCCCTCCTGGACGACGCGCAGCGCCTCCAGGAGGACACGGTGGCCCGCTGTCGGCGCGTGCTCGGTGACGACCACCCGCACACGCTGCGGACGGCCCACAACCTGTCCGAGACGCTGTACGAACTCGGGCAGCTGGAGCGGGCCCGGCGTCTCCAGGCCGACGTGCTGGACCGCTACCGGCGGGTGCTCGGCGACGAGCACCCGGACACCGCGCATTCGGCGGCGCACCTGGCGAAGATCCTCGCGGCCTCGGGCCGGTGAACACCGGCGTAACACCGATCGCTTCGCCGTGTGCGGATTTCCGCCATTCTGCGACAACCCCTGGAAGTCGCCGACCTCGCCATTCTACGATTGTCCGATGCTGGTCAATATCCAACGGCCCGGCCTGGCATGTCATTTGGTGCGCCGGTTCAGCTGGTAACTTACTGCCGCAAATGTCGCCACCGAGTCAAGGAAATGGCCGATGATCGATCCTAAGATCGCACTGGTGATGACCAAGCCGCGCCCCGGAATCAATATTGACCATGACATGCCCCTGCTGCTGCGGTCACTCGCCGACGCGGGCGCGCGGGCCAGTGCGACGGAATGGGACGATCCGAATGTGGACTGGGCGGAATTCGATCTCGCCGTGATCCGGTCCGCCTGGGACTACACCTGGCGCACGGCGGAATTCCTCTCCTGGGTGGACCGCTGCAGCAGCCTCACCCGGCTGGCCAACCCCCCGTCGATCGTGCAGTGGAGCTCGGACAAGAGCTACCTCGGCGCCCTCGCCACGGCCGGCGTCCCGGTCGTCCGGACCAGCTACCTGGCCCCCGGCGACGCCCCCGACCTCCCGGGCGACCACGAGTACGTGATCAAGCCCGTCGTGGGCGCCGGGGCCAGGTACGCGGCCCGGTACAAGCCGGAGGAGCACGACAAGGCGCGCACCCAGGTGAACCGGATGCACGCCGAGGGCCTGACCGCGATGCTCCAGCCGTACATGAGCAGCATCGACACCACCGGCGAACGTGCGCTGGTCTTCGTCCGAGGCCGCTTCCTGCACGCCATCCGCAAGAACGCCGTCCTGTCCCCGGGGATCCCCTACGACGAGCGCAAGGTCGCGCACCCGGGGCTGCGGCCGTGGGCGCCGAAGCCCGCCGACCTGGCGGTCGCCGAGCGCGCCCTGGCCGCCGTGCCGGGGTCGGCCGACCTGCTGTACGCCCGCGTGGACCTCGTCGACGACGCCGACGGCGACCCGCTGGTGATGGAGCTCGAACTGGTGGAGCCGAACCTGTTCCTGGCCGCCCACCCGGCCTCGATGCCGACCGTGGTCGACGCGATCATCGGGGCCGCCGCCGCACCGCGCGACTCGTACGAGGGACAGCCGGTCAGCGACCGGTTGTGAGCCGGCGTCAGGACCCGGCGCCCGGCCCCAGGACGCGGGAGCCGGACTGAGGCACAGGCAGAACCGGCCGCGGGCCGAAGCAGGGGGGACTTCCGTGAGCTCCGCATTCGACGCATCCGGCATACCGGGGGACGCCCCGGCCGCCGGGCCCGGGGCAGTGCTGCCCTTCGCCTGCCCCTCCCCGTGGGCGGAGCCGCCGGAGCTCGGCCCGCTCCGGAAGCAGGGCGGGCTGGCCCGGGTCCGCACCTCCACCGGTGACCTCGCCTGGCTGGTCACCGGCTACGCGGACTTCAAGGCGCTGGGCACCGACCGCCGGATCGGCAAGTCACACCCGGATCCCGCCCGGGCCCCGCGCCTCTGGGACGCGGCCATCCTCGGGCCTGAGGAGAACCACGAGACGGCGGTCGCCGACCACCGGCGGTGGCGGCACACCCTCACCGACGGCTTCGCGCCCCGCCGGATCGAGCGGCTGCGCCCGCGGCTCCAGGCCTCCTTCGACCGCATGGCCGGGGCACTGGCGGCCGCGGGCCCGCCGGCCGACCTCTGCACGGGCCTCGCGAGACCTTTCGCCCTCGCCGCGATCTGCGACCTGATCGGCGTTCCGGCCGCGGGCCGCCGGCAGTTCGCCGCCTGGTCGGACCGGGTACGCGAACGCGGTGCGGCCTCGGGGACGGCGGAGCGCCGGCAGGAGCTCAACCACTACCTCGACGGCCTGCTCGACCTGCGCCGCCGGTCTCCGGCAGACGACCTGATCTCCGCACTCGCCGTCCGCGAGGAGAGCCCGGAGAGCCTGCGCCGCGAGGAACTCCCCGACGCCCTCAGCGGCATCCTCCTCGCGGGCTACGAGACCGTCGCCTCGCGCATCCCGTACGGCGTGCTGTATCTGCTGGCGCACCCCGGGGCGGCCGAGGCCGTGGCGGCCGACCCCGCCGCGGTGCCGGGGGCGGTCGAGGAGATCATGCGGCTCGCCGTGCCGGGCGGCAGCTGGATGCCCCGGTACGCCCGCACCGACCTGGAGTACCGCGGGGCCCGGATCAGCGCGGGCGACCTCGTGGTCTTCTCGTTCCAGTCCGCCAACCGGGACGAACGGGTCTTCCCCGATGCCGGGACATTCGATCCGGGCCGGTCGCCCAACCCGCATGTGGCCTTCGGGCACGGGAAGTACTTCTGCCTGGGCGCCGGGCTGGCCCGGCTCGAACTCCAGATGGTGCTGGAGTCACTCCCCCGGCGCCTGCCCGGGCTCCGGCTCGCCTGCCGCCCGGAGGAGCTGCGGCTCAGCGAGGAGTGGGTGACAGGAGGCTTGCGGGAGCTGCCGGTCACCTGGGGCTGACCAGGCCGGGCCGCGCACTGGTCGGGCAACCCCTACAGCGGGGTGACCGCCTTCAGGACCAGGAGCAGCGCCACCGCCGCGTTGAGTGCGCAGAGCGCGGACGCCGCCGTGCCGATGGCGGCGACCATGGCGGCCAGGCCCGCCCGGCTGTGGGCCGGGGGCCAGTTGCGGGCGGACGGGACCGGGCCGAGGAGGGCGGCGACGCGGCGGGGGACGGGGCCGGGGGCGGCGAACGCGGCGAACCCGGGGGCCGGCGGCCGGCGGGAGGCGAGGGCGGCGCGGGCGACGGCGCGGGCGGTGACCCGCCGGTCGCCGACCGCCTGGGCCGACTCCTCGTCCGCCCAGCGCTCCGCGCTGTACGCCACCGCGTGCTGCAGGGGGCGCAGGAACGGGTTCACGCAGCCCGCGAGCTGGGTGGCCAGCAGGTAGCGGTGGTGCCGGTGTGCGAGGTGGGCGCGCTCGTGGGCGAGCAGGGCGGCGCGCTCGTCGTCGGGGAGGCCGGCCAGCATGCCGGTGGAGACGACGACGCGCCCGGGCGAGCGGGAGGAGCCGGGCAGCGCGAAGGCGTACGGGACGGGGTCGGGGAGCAGGGCCACGTCGGAGGGGCCGTCCCCGGGCAGTTCGCGGCCGAGCGCGTGCCGGGCGCGGGTCCGGATCCGCAGGTGGCGGGCGGCGGTCCACAGGAGGGCGAGGAGGACGACCGTCAGCAGGCAGATCGCCGCCGTCCCGACCGTCTCGTGGTACGGCAGCGCCGCCCGCACCTCCGGGTCGGACCAGGTGTCCGGCAGGGGGTTGCCCGGGAGCTGGGCGGTGCCCACCACGCCGGTCAGGCCCAGGCAGACCGCGCTGCACAGCGCCATCACCGCGCTGATCACGGTGAGCAGCCGGGTGGCGCCGCGCGGGTGCAGGTGCTGCTCGGCGAGGCGGGCGATCGGTACCGCGGTCAGCGGCAGGATGAGCGGGAGGAAGACGAAGACGCCCACGGTTCAGCTCTCGGGGTGGGCCACAGCGGGATCGGCGGAGGCGCTCTCCAGGGCCGGAGCGTCCAGGCCGCCGTCCAGCGCCGCACTGTCCAGCAGCGTCCGCAGCAGCTCCTCGTCGTGCGGCAGCAGCGCGGTGACGAAGCTGGCCAGCACCGCGTCCCGGTCCGGCTCGCCGTCGAGCATCCGCCGCATCCGCAGCGCAGCCAGCCCCGCCGCGTCGGAGGCCGCCTGCCACAGGTAGGAGCGGCCCGAACGGCTGCGCGAGACGGCCTTCTTGGCGTGCAGCCGGGACAGGATGGTCATCACCGTGGTGTACGCCAGGCCGCCCTCCAGGCGTTCCTGCACCCACCCCGCGGTGGCCGGGCCGGGCGCCCGCTGGAGCACGGCCAGCACCTGCGCCTCCAGCTCGCCCTGGCCGCGCCGCCGAGCCCGCGGATCCCCGGCCGCCGGGGCGTGCCTCTCCTCTGCCATGACGGCCACTCCCTCCGGATGCCGCGCCCCGCAGCCGGGCGGGGCGCGTTCTCATCCTAACGAGCGCCCGGCCGGCAGCCCCAACGAGCAGGCCCCGGGCCCGGGCCCGGCCAGTAGGCCCCGCCGAGCAGCCCCGACGAGCAGCCCCGCTGGGCAGACCCGGCGATCAGGCCCGGCGCGGCCCGCGGCGGACGCCCGGCTCAGCCCGCGGCGGAGGCCCGGCTCAGCCCAGCGGCTCGCGCGCGTTCTGCCGCCGGTCCAGCTCGGCGATCTCGGGGTGGTTCAGGTCGAAGGCCGGGGATTCGGACCGGATCCGCGGCAGGGTGACGAAGTTGTGCCGCGGCGGCGGGCAGGAGGTGGCCCACTCCAGCGAACGGCCGTACCCCCACGGGTCGTCCTCCATCACCTTCTCGCCGTACCGGGCGGTGTGCCAGACGTTGTAGAGGAACGGCAGCGTGGAGAGCCCCAGCAGGAAGGAGCCGATGCTGGAGACGGTGTTGAGCGTGGTGAACCCGTCCGAGGCCAGGTAGTCGGCGTACCGGCGCGGCATGCCCTCGGCGCCCAGCCAGTGCTGCACCAGGAAGGTGGCGTGGAAGCCGACGAAGAGGGTCCAGAAGTGGATCCGCCCGAGCCGCTCGTCGAGCATCCGTCCGGTGAACTTGGGCCACCAGAAGTGGAATCCGGCGAACATCGCGAACACCACCGTCCCGAACACCACGTAGTGGAAGTGGGCGACCACGAAGTACGAGTCGGAGACCTGGAAGTCGATCGGCGGCGCGGCCAGCAGGACGCCGGTGAGCCCGCCGAACAGGAAGGTGACCAGGAAGCCGATCGTCCAGAGCATCGGCGCCTCGAAGCTCAGCGAGCCCTGCCACATGGTGCCGATCCAGTTGAAGAACTTCACCCCGGTCGGGACGGCGATCAGCATCGTCATGATCGAGAAGAACGGCAGCAGCACCTGCCCGGTGACGAACATGTGGTGCGCCCAGACCGTGATCGACAGGCCGGTGATGGCGAGCGTCGCCGCGATCAGGCCGGAGTAGCCGAAGACCGGTTTCCGGCTGAAGACCGGGATGATCTCGGTGATGATGCCGAAGAACGGCAACGCGATGATGTAGACCTCGGGGTGCCCGAAGAACCAGAACAGGTGCTGCCAGAGCAGCGCCCCGCCGTTGGCCGCGTCGAAGACGTGCGAGCCGAACTTGCGGTCCGACTCCAGGCAGAGCAGCGCCGCCGCCAGCACCGGGAACGCGAACAGCACCAGCACGGCGGTGAGCAGGACGTTCCAGACGAAGATCGGCATCCGGAACAGCGTCATCCCCGGCGCGCGGAGGCAGACGATCGTGGTGATGAAGTTGACCGAGCCGAGGATGGTCCCGAAGCCGGAGAGGGCCAGGCCCATGATCCACAGGTCGGCGCCGAGGCCCGGGCTGTGCTCGGCGCTGTTCAGCGGCGCGTAGGCGAACCAGCCGAAGTCGGCGGCGCCGTCGGGGGTGAGGAAGCCGAAGAGGGCGATCAGCGAGCCGAACAGGTACAGCCAGTAGGCGAGCGCGTTGAGCCGGGGGAAGGCCACGTCGGGGGCGCCGATCTGCAGCGGCATGATCCAGTTGGCGAAGCCGGCGAACAGGGGCGTTGCGAACATCAGCAGCATGATCGTGCCGTGCATGGTGAAGAGCTGGTTGAACTCCTCGTTGCTGATCAGCTGCGTCCCGGGCCGGGCCAGTTCGATCCGCATCAGCATCGCCATCAGGCCGCCGGCCAGGAAGAACAGGAACGAGGTGGTGATGTAGAGGGTGCCGATCCGCTTGTGGTCGGTGGTGGTCAGCCAGCCCACCAGGGCCTGGCCGCGCCGGCGGCGGCCGGCCGCGAGCCAGCGGTCCAGCCGGGGCGTCCGCGGCGGGTGCGGGGCCTGGTCCACGACGTCCTTCGGCAGAAGAGTCACGCTGCGCGCCTTCCGTGGTCGGGGCGGGCGGCGTCCGGGGCCGCCGGGGCGGCCGGACCGGGCCCGGACAGTGGTCGCCCCACGACTACCAGCTGCCGGCCGCGCGCCACGGCGGCCGCGCGGGCGCGTCACCCGAACAGCTGCGGCCGGGTTGCCCGCGCCTCCTGCACGACGGACGGTCGAACCCGTACGCCCGTTCGGTCCGGTTCGGTCCGATTCGGCCCTGGAGGAGCCCCATGAGCAGCCCGTCGCCGTCCGCCCCCGACCAGCCCCCGCCCTGGCGTTCCGGCACCGGGGCACCACCACCGCCGCCATCGGTCAACCGGTTCAGCGACTGGGCCCCCGGCCTGGTGATCTTCGCCGGTGTCCTGATGCTCATCAACGGCTTCATGGAGGCGCTGCGGGGCATCATGGCGGTCGCCGACGACGACCTCTTCGTCACGACCCCGCGCTACGTCTTCCGGTTCGACCTCACCGGGTGGGGGTGGATCCACATCGTCATCGGCGCGCTGGTCGCGGTGGTCGGCGCCTTCGTCCTCAAGGGCTCCGACTGGGCCCGCTACGCGGGTATCTTCCTCACCGCGGTGAGCGCCGTCGAGAGCTTCCTGGCGATGCCGTACTACCCGCTCTGGTCGATCGTCGTGATCGCACTGGACGTCTTCATCATCTGGGCGCTCTGCGTCTACCGCACCGAGGACGTCGCCTTCTGACCTGCCGACCGGCCAACCGGCCGCCGCGCCCGCACCCGTCCCCGTGCCGGGGTGCGGGCGCGGCGCCGCGTCCGCGGGCCCTCTCGCGCACGGGCCCTCTCGCGCACGGGCCCTCTCGCGCACGGGCGGATCGCTCCCGCACCGGGGCGCGGGCGTCGCTCCCGCACCGGACGCGGACGCCGGGTGATCACACACGGGCGCGCTGGGTGACCGCGATGCTGAGCAGCACCACCACCGCCGTGACCGGCGCCGCCGCCGGCAGGTCCTCGGCCAGCAGCAGCACCGACCAGACCAGCGTCAGCAGCGGCTGCGCCAGCTGGAGCTGGCTGGCCCTCGGCACCCCGATCAGCGCCATCCCCCGGTACCAGACCACGAACCCGCCGAACTGCGAGACCGCCGCCGTGTAGGCCAGCCCGGCCAGCGCCTTCGCGCCCAGGTGGACGGGCTCGGCCGTCAGGGCCAGGGCGGCGGCCACCACGGTGACCGGCAGCGCCGCGACCACCGCCCAGGCGATCACCTGCCACCCCGGCAGCTCCCGCGAGATCCGCCCGCCCTCGGCGTACCCGGCGGCGCAGATCAGCAGCGCGGCGAACAGGTAGAGGTCCGCGACGGTCGGCCGCCCGTGGCTCTGCAGCAGGGTGAAGGCCAGCACCGCCACCGCCCCGGCGAGCGCCGCCCCCCAGAAGGTCCGGGACGGCCGCCGGCCGGTGCGCAGCGCCGAGAACGCGGCGGTGGCGAGCGGCAGCACCCCGATGACGACCGCCGAGTGCGCCGTCGAGGAGGTCCGCAGCGCCAGGGTGGTGAGCAGGGGGAAGCCGAGCACGCAGCCGGCCGAGACCATCAGCAGCCCGGGCCAGTGCCGCCGCTCGGGGACGGGGACGCGGGCGGCCGCCAGGCAGACCGCGGCGAGCAGTCCGGCCAGTGCGCCGCGCAGCCCGGTCGACGTCCACGGGCCGAAGCCGGTCAGGGCCCAGGCGGTGGCCGGGAAGCTGAAGGAGAAGGAGAGGACACCGAGCGCGGCCAGTGCGGCGCCGGAGCCGCCCGGGGCGCCGGGAGTAGCGCCCGAGCCGCCGGACGTACCGGAGGTGCTGGAGGTACGGGAGGCCGACGGACCCTGCGGTGCTATCACTACGGACCGGATAGCGCTATCTTGTGTCGTCATGAACGAGCGTAGCAGTGTGGCCGATCTCGCCGAAAGACTGCGACGCGAGGTCGAGCGCTATCCGGAAGGACGGAAGCTGCCGTCGAGCCGGGCCTTGGTGGAGCGTCACCAGGTCAGCCCGGTGACGGTCTCCCGGGCGATGGCCGTGCTGGCCGCGGAGGGCCTGGTGGTCTCCCGGCCCGGCGCCGGGGTCTTCCGCACCGCCGCCTTCGCGGCCACCACCGCCTCACCGGCCGCCGCCCCGCCGCCGGCCCGTCCCGGCGACCTCTCCTGGCAGGAGGTCGCGCTGAGCGCCGACGCCGGCCAGCGTGACGTCGGCGCCGCGCCGCTGATCGCCACCCTCAACGTGCCGCCGCCCGACGTGATCGACCTCAACGGCGGCTACCCGCACGCCTCGCTGCTGCCGGAGCGGCTGCTGGCCGGCGCCCTCGCCCGGGCCGGACGACGGCCCGGCGCCTGGGACCGGCCGCCGGTGGACGGGCTGACCGAGCTGCGCGGCTGGTTCGCCCGCGACATCGGCGGCAACGGCGGCCCGCTCGGCGCGGGCGACGTCCTGGTCACGGCGGGCGGGCAGAGCGCGCTCACCATCGCCCTGCGCTCGCTGGCCGCCCCGGGCGCCCCCGTCCTGGTGGAGTCGCCGACCTACCCCGGCATCCTCGCGGTCGCCCGCGCGGCCGGGCTGCGGGTGGTCCCCGTCCCGGTGGACGAGGACGGCGTCCGCACCGACCTGCTGGCCGCGGCCTTCGACGCCACCCGGGCCCGGCTCTTCGTCTGCCAGCCGTTGTTCCAGAACCCGACCGGCGCCGTGCTCTCCCCCGAACGCCGCGCCGAGGTGCTGCGGATCGCCCGGACCGCCGGCGCCTTCGTCGTCGAGGACGACTTCGCCCGCCGACTCGTCCACGCCGACTCCCCGGCGCTGCCGCGCCCGCTCGCCGCCGACGACCCGGACGGGGTGGTGGTGCACCTGCGCTCGCTGACCAAGGCCACCTCGCCCAACCTGCGGGTCGGCGCGCTCACCGCGCGCGGCCCGGCCCTGCAACGGCTGCGGGCCACCCAGGTGGTGGACAGCTTCTTCGTGCCCCGGCCGCTCCAGGAGGCCGCCCTGGAGCTGGTCGCCGACCCGGGCTGGGCCCGGCACCTGCGCACCCTCGGCGCCGAACTCCGGGACCGCCGCACCGTCACCGTGGCCGCGCTGCGCCGCGAGCTCCCCGGCCTGCTCGGCCCGCACCGGCCGGGCGGCTACCACCTCTGGCTGCGTCTGCCCGGCGGCACCGACGACCGCGCGCTCACCGCCGCCGCCCTGCGCGCCGGTGTCCTGGTCACCCCCGGCCAGCCCTACTACGCCGCGGAGCCGCCGGCCCCGCACCTGCGGCTGAGCTACGCCGCCGTGGACAGCACCGCCCACGCCGCCGAGGGCGTCCACCGGCTGCGGCGGGCGTACGAGGAGCTGACGGGCTGACGCACGGAGCGCACCGGGCCACCCCGCCAGGTGGCCAGGCCTTCAGCCCCGGTGACCGGGCCTCAGACCCGGTAGCCGGCCATCCGCTCCAGGCGGGCGATCCGCTCCGCCATCGGCGGGTGCGTCGAGAACAGCTTCGCCCCCGCCTCGCCGGGCCGGAACGGGCTGGCGATCATCATGTGGCTGGCCGTCTGGAGCTGGGGCTCCGGCGGCAGCGGCAGCTGCCGGGTGCCCGCCTCCAGCTTGCGCAGGGCGCTCGCCAGGGCCAGCGGGTCGCCGGTGATCCGGGCGCCGTCGGCGTCGGCCTGGTACTCGCGGGAGCGGCTGACGCCCAGCTGGATCAGCGAGGCGGCCAACGGCCCGAGGATCATGATCGCGAGCAGTCCGAAGAGCCCGGGCCCGTCGTCGTCGTCACTGCGGCCGAACGGCACCAGCCAGGCGAAGTTCACCAGGAACATCACCACCGAGGCGAGCGCCCCGGCGACCGAGGAGATCAGGATGTCCCGGTTGTAGACGTGGCTCAGCTCGTGCCCGAGCACGCCCCGCAGCTCCCGCTCGTCCAGCAGCTGCAGGATGCCGTCGGTGCAGCAGACCGCCGCGTTGCGCGGGTTGCGGCCGGTCGCGAAGGCGTTCGGCGCCGGGGTGGGCGAGATGTAGAGGCGGGGCATCGGCTGGCGGGCGGAGGTGGAGAGCTCGCGGACGATCCGGTACAGCCGCGGCGCCTCGATCTCGCTGACCGGCCGGGCCCGCATGGCGCGCAGGGCGAGCTTGTCACTGTTCCAGTACGCGTAGGCGTTGGTCCCGAGGGCGACCAGCAGGGCCACCACGAAGCCGGTGCGGCCGAAGAAGCTGCCGATCACCAGGATCAGCGCCGAGAGGCCGCCGAGCAGTGCTGCGGTCCTCAGTCCGTTGTGCCGGCGGTGCACGGCAGGCCCTCCAATGGTGCGGTGGGGAAGCCCTCTCTGCCTCGTCCCTCTGCCCCGACAACGGGCGACGACGTCGGCCTTGTTCCCCTGCGACCACCGTGACACCCGCACGGCGCCCCCACCGGGCCGGGCCGGCTCTCCCCGGGCCGCCGCCGGCCGGCTCCCCGGCCGTACCGGGAGGACCCACCCGGCCGAGGCCCCGCCCGCCTCAGAACAGGGTGCCGCCCACCACCTGGAGGACCAGCTGCGGAGCCACCGAGAGCACCACGGCCACGGAGGCGGTGAGCCCCAGGGTGGCGGCCAGCGAGGCCGGCAGCCGGCGCTCGGCGACGGCGGTGGCGGCGCCCTCCGCCGGAGCGAAGAGCCGCGCCGTCCAGAGCAGGTAGTAGTACAGGGCGATGACCACATTGACGGCCATGACCACGGCCAGCCAGCCCAGCCCGGAGTCGACGGCGGCGCGGAACACCACCACCTTGCCGAACAGGCCGATCACGCCCGGCGGCAGTCCGGCCAGGCAGAGCAGGAAGAAGGCGAGCGCCAGGGCCGTCCAGCGGCTCCGGGCGAACAGGCCGCGGAAGTCGTCCACGCTGGTCCCGGCCCTGCGGCCGACCGCGGCGACCACGCCGAAGGCGCCCAGGTTCACCACGCCGTAGATCAGCGCGTACGCGGCGGTGGCGCCGAGCGGGTCGGTGCCGGTCGGCGCGTACCCGGCGGCGGCGAGCGGCACCAGCAGGTAGCCGGCCTGGCCGATCGAGGACCAGGCGAGCAGCCGCACCGCGCTGTACCGGGTGTCGAACCGCTGCCGCAGCGCGCCGACGTTGCCGACCGTCATGGTGGCGGCGGCCAGCACCGCCAGCACCAGGCCCCAGGTGTGCGCGTACGGGCGGAAGGCGATCGCGGTGACCAGCGCCAGGCCGGAGAGGCCCGCAGCCTTTCCGACCACCGAGAGGTAGCCGGCCACCGGCAGCGGGGCGCCGGTGTAGGTGTCGGGCACCCAGAAGTGGAACGGGACGGCGGCGACCTTGAAGGCGAAGCCGACCAGGGTCAGCACCGCGCCGGCCTCGGCCAGCGGCTTCAGCTGCGCGGGGGCGTGCTCCAGACCGTCGGCGACCGCGGCCAGGTGCAGACTGCCGCTCGCGGCGTAGACGAAGCCGATGCCGAGCAGCATCACGGCGGTCGCGGTGACGGAGGAGAGGAAGAACTTCAGCGCGGCCTCGGCGCCCCGGCCGTCCCGGCGCAGCGCGACCAGCGCGAAGGCCGGCAGCGAGGCCACCTCCAGGGCGATCACCAGGGTGGCGAGGTCGCGGGAGGCGGGCAGCAGGGCGGCGCCGGTGGCGCTGGAGAGCAGCAGGAACCAGTACTCGCCGGCGGGCAGCTTCTCGTCGTCCACGGTGTGCGCCGAGAGCAGCGCGGCGATCAGCGCGCCGCCGAGCGCGAGCAGCTGGAAGACCAGGGCGAAGTGGTCGGCGACGTACGAGCAGCCTGCCGTGGCGGGGCCGCTGGTCAGCGGAGTGTCAGTGGCTCCTGTTACGTTCTGCGCACAGAAGGTGGCCCGGGGTGATCCTCCGGTGAGCGGGAGGAGTGCGATGAGCGCGAGGGCGAGTCCGGCGGCGGTGAGCCGGCCGAGCAGCTTCTTGTGGCGCGCGGGCAGGAAGAGGTCGGCGACCAGCACGGCGAGGGCGGCCAGGGCGGCGATCAGCGGGGGCGCGATCGCCACCCAGTCCACGGACTGGATCAGGCTGCCCGGGTTGGCTACGGCGAGGGAGGTCACAGTGGGCTGCCCCGTGGAGTGAGGTCCGAGTGCGGTGCCGGTCGCGGCGCCGAGCTGCGTACTGGTGCCGAGCTGCGCGCCGAGGAGCTGCGCGCCGAGCGTGGTGCCGGGCATGATCAGCCACCCCCGAGGAGGTGCTTGACGGCGGGCTCGGAGAGACCGAGCAGGAGCGCGGGCCAGAGGCCGGCGAGCAGGGTGAGGGCTGCCAGCGGCGTCCAGCTGACGGCCTCGTAGGGGCGCAGGTCGGCCGGCTCCACCGGGGCGGGCTGCTTCGGGTCGCCCATGCAGACGCGCTTGACCACGATCAGCAGGTACGCGGCGGTGAGGAGGGTGCCGAGGCCGGCCAGGACCATGTAGGTGACGAAGGCGGGGCGCGAGAGGCCGTCGGCCGGGTCGAACGCGCCGAACATCGCGAGCAGCTCGCCCCAGAAGCCGGCCAGCCCGGGCAGTCCGAGGCTGGCGACGGCGGCGAAGGCGAGCAGTCCGCCGATCCGCGGTGCCCGCCCGTAGAGGGCGGCGCCGGTACCGCCCGCGAGCGTGTCGAGGTCGGCCGTGCCGTAGCGGTCCTTGAGCGCGCCCACGACGAAGAAGAGCAGACCGGTGATCAGACCGTGCGCGATGTTGGCGAACAGCGCGCCGTTGACGCCCACCTGGGTGAGGGAGGCGATGCCCAGCAGGACGAAGCCCATGTGGCCGACGGACGAGTACGCGATCAGGCGCTTGAGGTCGCCCTTCGCCCCCGGCCGGGCCAGCGCGAGACAGGCCAGCGAGCCGTAGACGATGCCGACGGCGGCGAACGCGCCCAGGTAGGGGGCGAGCGTGGTGGTGCCGTCGGGGACGACCGGGAGGAGGACGCGGACCAGACCGTACGTACCCATCTTCAGCAGCACGCCGGCGAGCAGCACGGAGCCGACCGTCGGGGCCGCCGTGTGCGCGTCCGGGAGCCAGCTGTGCAGCGGCCAGGCGGGGGCCTTGACCGCGAGCCCGACCATGATCGCCAGCGCGGCGATCACCTGGGTGGTGTGGCTCAGGCCGTTGCCGTGCGCGGCGGCCAGGGCCTGCATGTCGAAGGTGCCCGCCTTGCTGCCGACCAGCAGGAAGCCGAGCAGCATCACGGCCGAGCCGAGCAGCGTGTACAGGATGAACCGGTTGGCGGCCGGCACCTTCGCCCCGCTGCCCCAGCGGGCGATCAGGAAGTACATCGGGATCAGCACGATCTCGAAGGCCAGGAAGAAGAGCAGGAGGTCCAGCACCGCGAAGGTGGCGAGCATCCCGACCTCGAGGAGGAGGAACAGCCCGGTGAAGGCCCGGGCCGACGGCACGTCCTCCCCGGTGGGCAGCCGCTTCTCCGAGTACAGCGCACAGAGGAAGGTCAGCAGCGAGGTCAGCACGATCAGCGGGAGCGAGATGCCGTCCACGCCGAGGTGGAACCGCACGCCGATGGCCGGGATCCAGGACACATCGGTGGTGGCCTGCATCCGGCCGGGCTCGTCGTGGTCGAAGCCGGCCGCCAGGGCGACGGTCAGCAGCAGCACGACGCCGGTGACGACGGTGTTCAGCCGCAGCGCGCGCCGGTCGGCGGCGGCCGCGTCGGCGCCGAACACCGGCGCCAGGGTCAGGGCGGCGCCGGCCAGCGGCAGCACCAGGAGGGCGATGAGGACTGCGTTCATCGGGGGCTCCTACGGACTGCGGTCGGCCGGACTGCGGTCGGCTCGGTCACCGGCTGGATCGGGGGAACGGGGTACGGCATCCGGCTACACCGCCACCAGGACGGCCAGCAGGACGACGCCGGCCAGCAGCGCGCTGAGGTAGGTCTGCGCGTTGCCGGTCTGCGCGAGCCGGACGGCCCGGCCGAGCAGGTTGGCGCCCGCCCCGCTGCCCTGCACGTACGCCTCCACGACCTCGCGGTCGAGGAAGCGCACCAGTTGCGCGGCGGCGGCCACCGGGCGGACGAACAGCGCGCTGTAGAGCCGGTCGACGCCGAAGCCGTGCCGGGCCGGGCCGAACAGCGGGCCGAGCAGGGTGCGCCCGGGGTCGGCGACGATCACCTCGGCGGCCGGGGCCCCGGCCCGCTCGGGCACCCGGCCCTCCGGCGCGGGGGCGGGCCGGCGGGCGCCGAGCCGCGCCACGGCGGAGCGCCAGGCGCCGTACGCCAGCAGCGCGCCGGCCACGGCGAGGCCGGTACCGATCACGGCGGTGACGGCCGAGGGCCGCAGCGAGCCGCCGTCCAGCAGCGCGGGCAGCCAGTCCGAGCGCAGGCCGGCGACGCCGAAGCACATGGTCGGGATCGCCAGCACCCAGAGCGGCCAGCGCATCGCGGGCGGCTCGGCGGTGGCCGGGTCGGCCTCGTCCACCTCGGGCGAGTAGGGCGCGTCGGCCTCGTGGTCCGGCGCCGCCGAAGAGCCGGCGACGGCGGCCGGGGCAGGAGCCGGGCTGTGGAACGCCACCAGGAACATCCGGGCCGCGTACGCCGCCGTGAGCAGCACGGTGAGCCCGGCCGAGATCAGCACGATCCAGCCGGCCGCCTCCGGGACGGCCGAGGAAGGGCCGAGCCCGTTGGTCAGCGCCTCGCCGTCGGCGGCGTGCTCGGCGGCGGTCAGCACCGCCTCCTTGCTGAAGAAGCCGGAGAACGGCGGCAGCCCGATCAGGGCGACGAGGCCGATGCCCATCGTCCAGTAGGCGTCCGGGACGCGCTTGCGCAGCCCGGGCATCCGGGACATCGCGGAGATCGAGTTGGTGTGCGCGGTGTGGATCACCACACCGGCCGCGAGGAACAGCAGCGCCTTGAACGCACCGTGGCTGACCAGGTGGAAGACGGAGGCCTCGCGGTCGCCGCTGGCCAGCGCGCCGGCCATGTAGCCGAGCTGGCCGACGGTCGAGTACGCGAGCACCCGTTTCAGGTCGTCCTGGGCGAGTGCGCAGAGCGCCGAGCCGATCATCGTCACGGCGGCCATCACCGCCAGCACCACCAGCGCCGCAGCGGAGAGCAGGAAGACCGGCAGCAGCCGGGCGACCAGGTAGATGCCGGCCGCGACCATGGTGGCGGCGTGGATCAGCGCGGAGACCGGCGTCGGGCCGGCCATCGCGTCCGGGAGCCAGGTGTGCAGCGGGAACTGCGCGCTCTTGCCGGCCACGCCGGCGAGCAGCAGCAGCGCGGTCAGCGTCGGGTGGGCGATCCGCCCGTCGCCGGCGGCCGCCAGCACGTCCGGGATCCGGAAGCTTCCGGCGTCGGCGCCGAGCAGGAAGATGCCGAACAGGAACGGCACGTCGCCGAGCTTGGTGACCAGGAAGGCCTTCAGCGAGGCCGAGCGGGCGTCCGCGGTCTCCCAGTGGTGGCCGATCAGGAAGTACGAGCAGATGCCCATGACCTCCCAGCCGACCAGCAGCACGATCAGGTCGCCCGAGTAGACGACCAGGAACATCGCCGCCGTGAAGAGCGAGACCAGCGCCGCGTACGAGGGGTAGCGCGGGTCGTCCTTGAGGTAGGCGGTCGAGTACACCTGCACGCAGGTGGCGACCAGGCCGACCAGGACGGAGATCAGCGAGCTGTAGCCGTCCAGGTAGAAGCCGAGCGTGAGCTCCGGGCCGCCGGTCGGGGTGAGCCGGGTGGAGGCCTCCAGCACCTGGCCGGTGCCCAGCTGGAGCGCGACGACCAGGGCCAGCACGGCCGAGACGGCGACCGGCACGATCGCCAGCGGCCGGGCCAGGCCGGGCACCTTCCGGCCGGTGGCCAGGGTCGCGGCCGCACCGAGCGCGGGCAGCGCGGGGACGAGGGCGGGCAGGGCGAGGTTCATGCGGCGGCCTGGCCCTTCAGCGCCTCGGCTCCGGCCGGCGCCTCCTCGGCGACGGACTCGGACGGGTCGCCGAGCGCGGTGACCCTGTCCACGTCCGCGGTGCCCCGGGCCCGGAACAGCAGCAGGACGATGGCGAGCCCGAGGCCGATCTCGGCGGCGGCGATGGTGATCGTGAACAGGGTGAGCGCCTGGCCGGCGTGCAGGGAGTCCCGCAGCCAGGCGTCGAAGGCGACGAGGTTGAGGTTGACGGCGTTGAGCATCAGCTCGACGGACATCAGCACCAGGATGACGTTGCGCCGGGCGAGTACGCCGTAGACGCCGACGCCGAACAGCAGCGAGGCGAGCACAACGGGGTAGGCGAGGTGCATCAGCTCTCCTCCGGCGAGGCCGCCGCATCCGGCGATGTCGTCGAGGTCGTCGAGTCCGGCGATGTCGTCCCGGCGGGGGCCGACGGCCTGGGCACGGTCGCGGCGACCGTCCCGTTGGAGCCCACCGGCTTCCCGGCCCGGATCCGCCCGGCCCGGGGCACCGGCACCCGGCGCCCGGCCCCGCGCGTCAGCACGATCGCGCCGACCAGCGCGGCCAGCAGCAGCACCGAGAGCGCCTCGAACGGCAGCACCCAGGTGCGGAACAGGCTGGCGCCGGTCACCGCCGCCGAGCCGCCGCCCGCGCCGAGGTCGATCCAGGACGTGCGGAAGGCGTCCACGACGAGCGTCACCAGGGTGCCGGCCGTGGCCAGTGCCACCACCAGGGCGACCCAGCGGTTCTTCGAGTCGGCGTCCGGTGAACGCCCGATCGGCGCCTTGGTGAGCATCAGCCCGAACAGCACCAGCACGACCACCGAGCCGAGGTAGATCAGCACCTGTACCCAGGCGATGAACTCGGCGGTGAGCAGCAGGAACTCCACCGCCAGCCCGCCGAGCGCGGCGACCAGCCAGAGCGCGGCGTGCACCAGCTGCTTGGTGGTGACGGCGACGACGGCCGAGCCGAGCACAACGATGCCGACGAGCAGGAAGACGATCTCGACCCCGGTCGGGGAGAGGAAGGAACGCGCGGCCGGTTCCAGCGAACCGGTCGCGGCCAGCAGGGTGGCGGCGCTCACTCCGGCTCACCTCCCTCGGGCGTCTCCAGGGCGGCGGCCGCGGCGGCCGCCAGCTTGTCCGCCGCCTTGCGGGCGGCGGCGATCTCCTTGGGCTCCTCGGCCCCCGGGTCCAGCGCCGGCGGCGCCGGGACGGTCCACATCCACTCGCGGAGCTTCTCCCGCTCGTGGGTCAGCTCCAGGATGTCGGTCTCCGCGTACTCGAACTCCGGCGACCAGAAGAGCGCGTCGAACGGGCACACCTCGATGCAGATCCCGCAGTACATGCAGAGCGAGAAGTCGATGGCGAAGCGGTCCAGCACGTTGCGGGTGCGGGCGCGCGCGTTCGGGTCGGCGGCCGGCAGCGTCTCCTTGTGGGAGTCGATGTAGATGCACCAGTCCGGGCACTCACGGGCGCAGAGCATGCAGACCGTGCAGTTCTCCTCCAGCAGCGCGATGACCCCGCGCGAGCGCGGCGGCAGCACCGGCTGCACCTCGGGGTACTGCGCGGTGATGCTCTTCTTCGTCATCGTCCGCAGAGTCACGGCCAGGCCCTTGGCCAGGCCGGCACCGGGGAAACTCATGAGATCGCCACCTTGATGATGCCGGTGAGGGCGAGCTGGACGAGTGCGAGCGGAATCAGCACGGTCCACGCGAAGCGCATCAGCTGGTCCTCGCGCAGCCGCGGGTAGGTGACCCGCAGCCAGATCACCACGAAGGCCAGCGCGAAGGTCTTCAGGACGGTCCAGAGCCAGCCGAGCTCGTCCGGCAGCGGGCCGTGCCAGCCGCCCAGGAAGAGCACCGCGGTCAGCCCGGACACCACCAGGATGCCCGCGTACTCGGAGAGCAGGAAGAACGCGAAGCGCAGACCTGAGTACTCGGTGTACGCGCCGAAGATGATCTCCGAGTCGGCCACCGGCATGTCGAACGGCGGGCGCTGCAGCTCGGCCAGGCCGGCCGTGAAGAAGACGAACGCGCCGATGATCTGCCACGGGATCCAGTACCACTGCCAGGCGTCCACGATCCCCGGCAGCGAGAGCGTCCCGGCGGCCATCGCCACCGAGGCGGCGGCGAGCACCATCGGCAGCTCGTACGACATCAGCTGGGCGGCCGTCCGCAGACCGCCGAGCAGCGAGAACTTGTTCGCCGAGGCCCAGCCGGCCATCAGCTTGCCGATCACGCCGACGCCCATCACGGCGAGCACGAAGAACAGCCCCGCGTCGATCGCCTGGCCGACGAAGCCGTCCGGGCCGACCGGGATCGCGAGCAGCACGAAGAGGTACGGCAGCAGCGAGACGGCGGGTGCCATCTGGAAGATCCGCCGGTCGGCGCCGGCCGGGACGATCTCCTCCTTCTGCGCGAACTTCACACCATCGGCGACCAGCTGCGCCCAGCCGTGGAAGCCACCGGCGTACATCGGGCCGAGCCGGCCCTGCATGTGCGCCATCACCTTGTGCTCGGTCTGGCCGATGACCAGGGGGAAGGTGAGGAAGACGACGAGCGTGGCGGCACAGCGCAGCAACGTGTCGAGCAGGTTCACGCGCTGTCTCCGTCCTGGCCGGCCGACTCCGCCGGCGCCTCACTCTCCACGTCCTTCGCGTCCTTCGCGTCCTTCTGCTCCGGCTCGTCGTGCGCTGGCTTGCCGCGCTCCGGCTCGCCCTTCGCGGGCTCGTCGTGGGCGGGCACGGGGTTGTGCCAGGGCGCGTCCGCGGACTGCGTCCGGGTCGGCCGCTCGGGCTTCACCTCTGCGGCGGCACTCCCGGCCCTCTCGACACTCTCGGCGCTCTCAACACTCCCAGTGGTCCCGGCAGCGCTCTCGGCGGCGGTTCCGGGGGCCGCCTGGCTCGCGGAGCCGTCCGAGACCGACCTGGTCCGGCGCGGCCGGTCGGCCCGCACCGGCGGCGCAGCGCTCTCCGCAGCACCGTCCGCAGCCGCGGGCGTCTCCGCCGCCTGGCTGACCGAGCCATCGCCGACCGTCCTGGTCCGGCGCGGCCGGTCGGCCCGCACCGCGGGTCCGCCCTCGGCCGGAGCGCCCGCCGCGCCGGCGGCCGCAGCACCCGCGGCCGCCCGGGGCGTCCGCGCCGCGCCCGCCGCCCGCGCACCGCGCGCGGGCCGCTCGGCGACCGGCGGCAGGGTGCCCTTGAGCGGCCCCCACTCGTTCGGGTCCGGCACGCCGGGCGGCTGCATCTTGCGCCGCGCCGGCCCGTCGCCGTGGTCGGACTCGCCCGGCTCCTTGGCACCGGGCCAGGCCTTGGCGACCCGGGCGGCGAGCACGAACTCCTTGCGCAGCGGGTACCCCTCGAAGCCGTCCGGCAGCAGCAGGGTGGCCAGGTAGGGGTGCCCGGGGAAGTCGATGCCGAACATCTCGTGCGTCTCGCGCTCGTGCCAGGCGGCACCGGCGTAGACCTCGACGGCGGTCGGCAGCGCGGCCCTGTCCCGCGGCACGCGGGTGCGCACCAGCAGGTGGCGCACGCCCGGGGCGTCGGCGGAGGCCAGGTGGGCGGCCACCGAGAAGCCCTCGGCCAGCTCGTCGACGGCGCTCAGCCAGTCGAAGAACGAGAGGCCCAGCACGTCCCGGGCCGCGGTGAGCGCCTCGATCCAGTGCTCGGCGGGCACGTCGACGGTGACCAGGCCGTACGCCTCGGCGCCGGTGGCCCACTCGCCGAGCGACGCCGCATACTCCTCGGCCGTGGTCACGAGGCCCCTCCCTCGGCAGTGGGCCCGGCCACCAGCGGGCGGCGCAGCGCGGCGGTCGGCGCGGTGTACCGGCCGGGCAGCGACTCGGCGGCGATCTTCTCCTGGAGCTTGAGGATGCCCTGGAGCAGCGCCTCGGGCCGCGGCGGGCAGCCGGGCACGTAGACGTCGACCGGGATGATCTGGTCGACGCCCTTGGTGACCGAGTAGGAGTCCCAGTAGGGACCGCCGGAGTTGGAGCAGGCGCCGAAGGAGATGACGTACTTCGGCTCGGGCATCTGCTCGTAGAGGCGCTTCACGGCGGGCGCCATCTTGTCGGTCACCGTCCCCGAGACGATCATCAGATCGGCCTGGCGGGGGCCCGGCGCGAACGGAATGACACCCATTCGAATGAAGTCGTGCTTGGCCATGGACGCGGCGATGAACTCGATCGCACAGCAGGCCAGGCCGAAGTTGAAGCACCAGAGGCTGTAGCGGCGGCCCCAGTTGAGGACCACCTTGACCGGGTCCGGCGCGAGCCGGGCCAGCGGGCCGATGCCCCGCCGCTCGACGGCGGCACCGGGGCGCGCCGGGTCCGGCAGGCCCAGCGGGACCGGGCCGCCGGAGGCACCGTGCGCGTGCGCGTGGTTGTGCGTCACGTCCATTCCAGAACGCCCTTCTTCCAGGCGTAGAGCAGTCCGACCGCGAGGAAGCCGATGAAGACGAACATCTCGACCAGCGTTCCGGCGCCGTATCCGGCGGTGGCGAAGACGGTCGCCCACGGGAACAGGTAGATCGCGTCGACCGCGAAGATCACGTACAGGAAGGCGTAGACGTAGTAGCGGACCTGGGTGTGCGCCCAGTCCTCCCCCACCGGGTCCACGCCGCACTCGTAGGCGAGGAGTTTCTCCGGCGAGTACACCACCGGCCGCAGCAACCGGTTGGCGGTGAACGCCACGGCGACGAAGAGCACGCCGACGACGGCGAGCAGGCCCATCGCGGCATACGCGTCGAAGTAGCCGCCGCCGACCGCCGGGTCGGCCGCGACGGCAGCTGCCGGCTGCCCCTCCATGCCACTCGCCTCCACATCGGCCGTGAAACCGCCCCACAAGGCAGTTCTACGACGTTTCTTTACACGGTCATAACCATCGCCAATGCGTGAGTCTAAGTGCACGGCCGTGGAGCACCGCACCCTGCCCGATCCGCAAGACAACCGGCGGACGGCCCGCGGACGCCGGGACGTCCTGCGCCGGCCCCGGACCGCCTCCCCGGCGTGCCGGCGGGGCCCGCCGACGGGGGTGGGGATAACCCCCGCCCGGGGAGACGTATCACCCCCATGGCCCCGGCGGTCCCTTTCCGGGGAAGCTTGGATCATCAGCTCGACCGACAGGGACGGTAGATCCGGATGAAACCACTGCACCGCCGCGCCGCGGACGCCATCAAGGGGCAGGACGCGCGCATGGAACGCGCCCCGCTGTACGGCGCGCGGATGTGGCGGCAGGCCGGGCAGCTGATGCTCAACCTGCCGCTGGGCATCGCGGGGTTCGTCTTCACCGTCACGACGCTCTGCGTCGGCCTCGCGCTCTCCGTCACCGTGATCGGCCTGCCGCTGCTGGCCGCCGGGCTGGCCGGCTGCCGGGGCATGGGCGGTTTCGCCCGCCGCCGGGCCCGCTCGGTGCACGGCTCCGAGCTGCGCGACCCGGAGCCGGTGCGCCGGCCCCGCCCGGGGATCACCGGCTACGCGATCGCCCACCTCACGGACGCGCTGAGCTGGCGCTCGGTCCTCTACTACGTGCTGTTGCTGCCCTGGGGCCTGCTGAGCTTCGCCGTGACCCTGATCTGCGTGATCATCGGCTGGCCGGCGCTGCCCTGGGTGGTCCGCTTCGAGTCGGCGGTCGACCGGATGCTGGTGGAGGTCCTGCTCTCCCCCGGCGTGCTCTCCGAGCGGGTGCGCGAGCTGGAGGACGACCGCGGCACGGTGGTCGACACCGCCGCCGCCGACCTGCGCCGGATCGAGCGCGACCTGCACGACGGAGCCCAGGCCCGGCTGGTGGCGCTGGCGATGGACCTCGGCCTGGCCAAGGAGCGGCTTCGGGAGACGGAGACGCCGGACGACGTGGCCGCCGCCGCCAGGATGGTCGACAACGCGCACGGCGAGGTGAAGCTCGCCCTCCAGGAGCTGCGCGACCTGGCCCGCGGCATCCACCCGGCGGTGCTCACCGACCGCGGCCTGGACGCGGCGCTCTCCGCGGTGGCCGCCCGCTGCACCGTGCCGGGCGGGGTCAAGGTGAACGTCGGGCTGAAGGCCGCGGACGGCACGGTGGAGCGCCCGGACTCGGCGGTCGAGGGCATCGCCTACTTCACGGTCAGCGAGCTGCTGACCAACGTCTCCAAGCACTCCGGTGCAAGCTCCGCCACGGTGGACGTCTGGCGCGCCGGCGACCAGCTGATGGTGCTGGTCCAGGACGACGGCAAGGGCGGCGCGGCCCCCTACCCGGGCAGCGGCCTGGGCGGGCTGGCCGAGCGGATCCGGGCGGTGGACGGGGTGTTCCTGGTGGAGAGCCCGCACGGCGGCCCGACCACCGTCACGATCGAGCTCCCCTGGCACACCCGCGCCGCCCGCCGCTGATCGTCCGCCCGGAACCCGGACCCGGGACGGCAACCGGCCGGGACCACGTCGAGGCAGTCGACGTGGTCCCGGCCGCACCCGTGCGCCGGGCGCCCGCCGACCCTTGCGCGGTGTGCGGGCGGCCGGCGCGCCGGTGGTCTAGGGGGTTGCCAGGGTGCCGAGGGTGACCTCGGCGGTCCTCTCCTGGCCGTCCCGGGTGTAGCCGACGGTCACCTTGCTGCCCGGGGTGAGCGAGGCCAGCGCGGTGGTGAGCGAGTTCAGCGAGTCGACCGGGGTGTCACCGACGTTGGTGATCACGTCGCCGGCCTGCATCCCCGCCGCGTCGGCCGCGCCGCCCGGACTGACGGCCACGATGACGGCCCCGGCCGGGTGGAAGTTCTGGTCGAAGTACGTACGGGCGGTGATCCCGAGCGCGGCCCGGCCGGAGTTGGTGACCTTGCCGTCCTTGATCAGCTGGTCCGCGATGTTGGTGATGGTGGACGCCGGGATGGCGAAGCCGATGCCGGGCGCCGCGGCTCCGTTGGTCTCCGGCTCGGTCGCGGCGAGCGTGTTGATGCCGATCACCTGGCTGTTCAGGTTGACGAGCGCGCCACCGCTGTTGCCCGGGTTGATCGCCGCCGAGGTCTGCACCATGTTGCCGATGGTGGCTCCCGGCGAGCCGCCGCCCGTCGGCTCGGCGACGGTCCTGCCGGTGGCCGAGACGATGCCCTCGGTGACACTGCCGGAGAGCCCGAGCGGGCTGCCCATGGCGAGCGTGATCTGGCCCAGCTGGACCTTGGTGGAGTCCCCGAAGGCGGCCGGCCGGAGGCCGCCCGGCAGGCTGGTCAGCTTGATCACCGCGAGGTCGGAGTCCGGGTAGCTGCCGACCAGGGTGGCGTCCAGCGGCTTGGTGCTGTTGGCCAGGGTCACGGTGAAGGTGGTGGCGGTGCCGACCACGTGGGCGTTGGTGACGATGTCGCCCTTGTTGTCGTAGACGATCCCGGAGCCGAGGCCGGTCGCGGTGGTGATCTGCACCACCGAGGGCAGCACGTCGGCGATCACCTTCTGGTACGTGTCCTGGAGCTGGTTGCCGCTCGCCGGCTGGGTGGGGGCGGACGCGGAGGCACCCGTGGTCGCGGAGGTGGACGACGAGGAGGAGGACCCTCCGCTGCTGCACCCGGCCACCGCCAGCGCGACCACCACGGCGACCGCCCCGGGCGCCGCCGGCCGCCCGCCGAACGCCTTGGGCCCGGTGGGGCGCGGCCCTGCCGGGAGGGGGCGGGTGGGCTCCTTCTTGCGGTTCACGTTGGCCGCCTCCGATTCCCTCACCAGACAGAGATCTTTGTCAGCATTTCACCGATATGCCCGAATGGCCCCACCGACTCGCCCGGCGCCGGCCCGAAAGCTCGACCGCCTAGGATGCGGGCCATGACTTGGTTGATCACCGGCGGTGCCGGATACATCGGCGGGCACGTGGTGCAGCAGCTCCTCGACGCGGGCGAGCGGGTCGCCGTCCTGGACGACTTCAGCACCGGTGACCGCACCCGGCTGCCGCAGGGCGTGGCCCTGATCGAGGGGTCCACGCTGGACCGCACCGTGCTGGACGAGGCGATCCGCGAGCACGCGGTCGAGGGCATCCTGCACTTCGCGGCGAAGAAGCAGGTCGGCGAGTCGGTCGAGCAGCCCTTCTTCTACTACCGCGAGAACATGATCGGTCTGCAGACCGTGCTGGAGGCGGCCGCCGAGGGTGGCGTGAAGCGCTTCCTGTTCTCCTCCTCCGCCGCCGTCTACGGCATGCCGGACGTCGACCTGGTCACCGAGTCCACCCCCTGCGACCCGATGAGCCCGTACGGCGAGACCAAGCTGGCCGGCGAGTGGCTGGTCTCGGCGGCCGGCAAGGCCCACGGCATCTCCACCGTGTCGCTGCGCTACTTCAACGTGGCCGGCGCGGCCTCGCCGGAGCTGTCCGACGCGGGCGTGTTCAACCTGATCCCGATGGTCTTCGAGCGGCTCACCGCCGGCCAGGCCCCGCGGATCTTCGGCGCCGACTACCCGACCCCCGACGGCACCTGCGTGCGCGACTTCATCCACGTCTCCGACATCGCCTCCGCCCACGTGGCGGCCGCGAAGCGGCTGGCGGCCGATCCGGCCGGCGAGACCGCGCTGATCCTCAACATCGGCCGCGGCGAGGGCGTCAGCGTCAAGGAGATGCTGGACGTGATCGGCAAGGTGACCGGGTACGACGCCACCGGCGAGGTCACCCCGCGCCGCGCCGGCGACCCCGCCCGGGTGGTGGCCTCCGCCGAGCTGATCCGCCAGGAGCTTGGCTGGACCGCCCGTCACGGCGTCGAGGAGATGGTGGCCTCGGCGTGGGAGGGCTGGTGCAGCCGCCACCCGGAGGCCCGCCGGAAGTAGCGGAGCCGACGCGCAGGGGCGGGGGTCGTCGGCCGACCCCCGCCCCTGCCGTCTCCCCCGGTCAGTGCGAGGGCACCGCCGTGCCGTAGTAGGCGTCCAGCGCGTAGACGCACCGGTCCTTGCTGCCGACGAAGACCTTCCCGCCGACCGCCACCGGCGAGCCGGTCAGCTCGCCCTTGGTGCCGAGCTCCCAGCGCAGCTGACCGGTCGCCAGGTCCAGGGTGTGCAGCGACTGGTCCCGGCTGCCCAGGTGGACCAGGCCGTCGGCGACCGCCGGGGAGCCGACGATCTCTCCCCTCGCGGTGTACCGCCACCGCTCCCGGCCGGTGGCCGACTCGAAGGCGTACAGCACCTCGCCGCTGCCGACCAGCACCATGCCGTCCCCGACCACCACCGGCTCGGCCCCCTGCCGGTTGCCGGTGACGCCGCGCCAGCGGTCCCGGCCGGTGGCCGCGTCCAGCGCGTACACCGTGCCGAGGTAGTCGGCGACGTACACCGCGTCGGCGTCCAGCGCGGGCGGGGTGAAGAGCACGACGGGCGCCTCGAAGCGCCAGCGTTCGGCACCGCTCGCCGCGTCCAGCGCGTACACCCGGGTGCCGGCCGTCACGTACAGCACCCCGGCCCGCTCGGCCGGGCGCGACGGCACGTCCTCGCCGACCGGGAAGGACCACCGCAGGCCCGCCCCGCGCGGGTCGACGCAGCGCAGCCGCCCGCCGCCGTAGTAGTACGCGGCGCCGCCCACCAGGGCCGGGCCGGACTGCGGGTTCTCGTAGTCCTGCTGGGCGTCGTCGGCGCGCCACAGCTCGGCGCCGCCGGCCGCCGAGCGCAGCTGCACCCCGCCGCCCCGGACGCCGCAGCAGAGCACGCCGTCGGCGGCGTCCAGCGAGTAGACCCAGCCGTCCAGCGAGCTGCGCCAGCGCTCGGTGCCGTCCGCGACGTCGACGGTGTAGAGGTGCGGGCCGTCGGCGGCGTGCACCCGGCCGGCGTCGACGGCGAGCGCCCAGGCGACGTCGCGGGTCTTGTAGCGGCGCTGGCCGGAGGCGATGTCGAGGGCGTGCACCTCGAAGCTGGAGACGAAGAGGGTGCCGTCGGCGATCACCGGGGTGCCCCAGACGTCGTTGGACATCCGGAACCGCCAGGGGCGCCAGCGGGCGGCCCGCACCGGCGGCGGCGTGGCCCGGCGGACCCAGTCGGTCTCGGCGGGCGCGGAGCCCGGCCCGGCCTGCTCGGCCCTGGGCCCCGGGCCTATCCGCACCGAGGCGTTGGGCAGCCGCACCTCGGCGGCGCTCTCCCCGGCGACCGGGGCGCGGTGGCGGCGGGGGGCGGCGAGCTTCTCGGTGGCGGCCTCGGTGTCCGGCCCCGGGAGCGCCGGTGCGGCGTGCACCGGCCCGGTGCTGGGCGGGGCGTGGTGCCCGACGGGGTGCCGGGTGCGCGGGTCGTCCCGGTTCGGCCGCTGCGGCGGTACCGGCGCCTGCTGCTGAACCGGCTGGGGCTGAACCGGCTGGGGCTGAACCGGCTGGGGCTGAACCGGCTGGGGCGGCACCGGCTGCGGGGGCACCGGCTGCGGCGGCGCAGGGGCGGCCGCGGCCGGAGGGGGCTGACGGCGGCCGCGCTTGCGCTCGATCAGCTCCAGCGCGTTGGGCGGCAGCCAGTCCCCGGCCTCGCCGGAGGCGTCGTCCCGGGAGAACAGGTGCGGGGCCAGCTCGGCCTGGATCTGCGCCGGCGACGGCCGGTGCTCGGGGGACGGCCGCATGCAGGCGCGGACCAGGTCCACCAGCTCGGCCGGCAGGCCGGAGAGGTCGGGCTGCTCGCGCAGCAGCTGGAACACCGTCTCGACCGGGTTGGCACCCCGGTACGGCGGGTGGCCGGTGGCGCAGAAGACCAGCAGCGAGCCGAGCGAGAAGACGTCGCTGGCACCGGAGACGCTGCGGCTGTCACGGGCCTGCTCGGGAGACATGTACGCCGGGGTGCCGACCGCGACGTTGGTCATGGTGAGCCGGGTGCTGGAGACCCCGGCCGCGATGCCGAAGTCGATCACCCGCGGGCCGTCCTCGACCACCAGCACGTTGGAGGGCTTGAGGTCGCGGTGGACCAGCCCGGCGGCGTGGATCGACTGCAGCGCCTCGGCGATGCCCGCCACCAGCCAGCGCACCGCCCCCGCCGGCAGCGGCCCGCACTCGGTGACCAGGTCCTCCAGGGACGGCGCCGGGACGTACGCGGTGGCCAGCCAGGGCACCCGGGCGTCGGCGTCGGCGTCCACCACGGCCGCGGTGTAGAAACCGCCGACCGTCTTGGCGGCCGCGATCTCCCGGGCGAAACGGACCCGGAACAGCTCGTCCTCGGCCAGCTCCCCCCGGACGGTCTTGATGGCCACTCGCCGGCCGGACGCGGAACGCGCCAGGTAGACCAGGCCCATCCCGCCCGCGCCGAGCCGCCCCAGCACCTCGAAGGGCCCGATCCGCCTCGGATCGTGCGCCGTCAGCTGGTCCACTCCGCTGCCACCTCCCCGTTTTCCGCACCCACCACGGGGTGCCGGACCCGATTCTCCAATGCCGCCCGGCCCATCTCCAACCTCCCCCGCCCAGAGGCTCCCCGGGGGCCCGCCGCGGTCGCCGTCCGGTCAGTGCCGCCGGAACGGCCGGATTCTGACGTCCGCTCCGGCGGCGGCTTGCATCCGGCCCGCCCGGACCCCCCGCGGCCGGGTCCACACCCAACCGGCGACCGTCACGTTCTGTCACCGGACCACCCCTCAGCGGAGGGGTCGTCACGCTGTGAGGTCATAAGCACACGGGGGGGCTTGACCGGAGCACGGTGAATATCCGTCCGAACTGGTTCACACCCCTATACCAACCCCCGGGCGGAGTAATTGTCACATCACCGAATCGCGCCAAGATCGAGCCACGGTAAGCTGACGGCATGACAGGACAAGTTCGCACCGTCGACGGTCGCGTCGCCGGGCGACGCGGACAGGAGACGCGGCAGAAGCTGCTCGACTGCCTCCGCGAGATGCTCAGCACGTCGCCCTATCGGGACGTCAAGGTCATCGACGTCGCCCGTATGGCGGGTACCTCCCCCGCGACCTTCTACCAGTACTTCCCGGATGTCGAGGGCGCTGTCCTCGAAATCGCCGAGGAAATGGCCAAGGACTCCGACACGCTCAAAGAGCTGGTGGCCGGAAAGTCCTGGGCAGGGAAGTCCGGCACGGCCACTTCGGAAGAACTGGTCGACGGATTCCTCGCCTTCTGGCGCAAGAACGACGCCATTCTCCGAGTGGTCACGCTCGGTGCTGCCGAAGGGGACAAGCGGTTCTTCAAGATCCGCATGACGGTCCTCAACGCGGTCGCCAAGCCACTCACGGATGCCGTCAAGGAACTCCAGGCGAAGGGCCAGGCCGACAAGTCGCTCGACCCGGCAGCCGTCGCCGGCTCTCTGGTCTCGCTGCTCGCTTCGGCGGCCGAGCACCAGAAGGCCTTCACCTCCTGGGGCGTCAAGGTCAAGGACCTCAAGCCCAACCTCGCTCCCCTGGTGTACCTGGGTGTCACCGGCAAGAAGCCGCCCAAGTAGACCGATCCGCCAACCCACCCATCCGCTCCGCGCGCAACCCCGGCCTCCTGTCCGGGGAACGACGGACGGCGGCCGTGTCCTCGGGGGAGGTCTGCCGGCGGTCCGCAGCGCGCCAGACATGCCGGTGGGCGGGCACCCACTGCGGGGTGCCCGCCCACCGGCATTGTTCTTTTCCGGTCGCTTCCGGACGGCTCGGGACGGATTCAGGACGGGTTCAGGGCAGCTCAGGACGGGTTGAGGACGACCGGTGACGCCCAGGCGACGCCCAGGGACCGCTCAGGCGCCGCCCAGGGGCCCCTCGGGGGCCGCTGAAGGCCCACCCGGGGCTTGGGGCGCCGCTTTGGGCCGAGAGGCCGCTCAGGGGCAGCGGACGACCTGACCGGCGTACGCCAGGCCGCCGCCGAAACCGAACAGCAGCACCGGGTCGCCGGGCGACAGCTCGCCGCGCTCGACCAGCTTGGAGAAGGCCAGCGGGATGGACGCGGCCGAGGTGTTGCCGGACTCCACCACGTCCCGGGCGACCACCGCGTCGGGGGCACCCAGCTTGGCCGCGATCGAGTCGATGATCCGCAGGTTGGCCTGGTGCGGCACGAAGCCCTTGAGCTCCGACGGGTCGATCCCGGCCTTCTCGCAGGCCTGCCGGGCCAGCGGGGCGATCTGGGTGGTGGCCCAGCGGAACACCGACTGGCCCTGCTGGCTGATCACCGGGTCCCAGCCGGTGATCACCACGGCGTCGCTCTTCTCCGGCTCCGAGCCCCAGACCACCGGGCCGATGCCCGGCTCGGCGCCGTCCTCCTGGGCCTCCACCACCGCGGCGCCGGCACCGTCGCCGAAGATCACGCAGGTGGTCCGGTCGGTCCAGTCGAGGGTGTCCGACATCCGCTCCGCGCCGATCACCAGGGCGGTGCGGGCCGCACCGGCCCGGATCGCGTGGTCCGCGGTGGCCAGCGCGTACGAGAAGCCCGAGCAGACCGTGTTGATGTCGTAGGCGGCGGGCGCCGTCACGCCGAGGCGGGCGGCGACGGCGGCGGCCGTGTTGGGGCTGCGCTCGACCGCGGTGCAGGTGGCGACCACGACGAGGTCGATGTCGGCGGCCGTGCGGCCGCTCTTCGCCAGCGCCTTCTGGGCCGCCTCGGTGGCGAGGTCCACCAGGGTCTCGCCCTCCGCGATGTGGCGGGTCCGGATCCCCACCCGGCTGCGGATCCACTCGTCGTCGGTGTCGACCAGCACCGCCAGGTCGTCGTTGGTGAGGACCTTCGGGGGCTGGTAGTGGCCGAGTGCCACAATGCGCGAACCGCTCATACAGCCACTCAACCCGGTTACCCACTGGTCTGCGGGGCGCGACCGGCTACAGGATCCGCGCCCGGAAGCTGTAGGAGGCCCACAAGGGCCGTTGCGGCGCCTGGGCCCACCACCCCGGGCGGGTGCGCCCTCAGGCGGCCAGTGAGGCCGCGTCGCCCATCACGATCACCGGGTGGGCGGCCGGATCGAGGGTCCGGATCAGCAGGGCCATCTTGTCCTCGGGGACGGAGACGCAGCCGTGCGTCGGGCCGTCGTGGTCGACGTGGATCCAGATCCCGCCGCCCTTGGAGGAGCCGTTGGGGCGGCGCGGGTCGAGCGGCGAGTTGCCGGGCACCCGGTTGTAGTTGATCGCGACCACGTAGTCGAAGGAGCCGGCCAGCTGGTCCCCGAAGAAGCCCGTCCCGGAGACCACGAAGCTCGGGTCCTTGTCGTACGGGAGCTTGCTGCCCGGGTCGGCCTTGCGGCCGCCGGCGTCGGTGAGCGAGAAGACCCCGATCGGGCTGCGCAGGTCGCCCTCGTTGTGGTCGGTGGTCCAGCCGTTGTTGCCGTTGTGGCCCTGCCAGGTCTCGCCGGCCAGCCACCGGCCCTCGGGGGTGCGGGTCCAGAGGGTGACGGTGTTCTTGTTGGCGTTCTTGTCCTGGCCGGAGGCGAGCACCACCTGGGTGGTCTCGGCGGGTATCCGGGCGGTGAAGGCGGCGCCGAGGCCCGGTATCGAGGCCACCGAACCGTCCGGCCGGGCCTCGCTGCGACCGGCGGCGGGCTCCTCGGTGTGCCGGTCGTTGACGGCCTGGGCCGCGGGGGCGGCCTGGGCACCGGCGGCCGGGGACGGCTGGTCCGGGGTGGAGACGCCATCCGGGCCGGGGCCGTCGGCGGTGGTGACGCCGGGCTTGGCGGAGTCCTGGCCGACGGTGTACCAGCCGGCGGCTGCCGCGAGCAGCAGCGCGGTGCCGGCCGTCACGGCCTTGCCGGTGCGCTTCTTCGGCTTGGGCTTGCGGCGGTGGCCGCGGGCGGCCGCCCGGCCGCCGACCGGAGCCGCTTCCGCGGGCGCCGCGGCCGAGGCCACGACCACCGGCTCGGGGTCGAGCCCGGGCGCGAGGTCCGGCGCCGGCTCGGCGGCATACGACGGTCCGGGCTCCGACCAGTACGCCCGCTCGGTCTCGGCGGGGTCGGCGGTCTCGGCGGGGTACGACTGGAAGGGCTGGTCGTAGGCGTCATAGGCGTCGTAGCCGCCCTGGCTGCCGTAGCCCTCGTAGGCGGCCTGGCCCTGGTAGCTCTGCGGGGCCTGCTGGTTCTCGTACCCGTAGGGCGGCTGGTTCCCGTCTGCCGTGTACGGCTGCGCCGTGCCGTACTCCGGGTACGACGGCTGCTCGTAGACCCCGTAGGACTGCTGCGGCACCTCGTACCCCGGCTGGTACGCCGGTTCGTGCATCGGCTCGTACGGCGGGTACGTGGTGGCGCGATGGGAACCGGACATGCGGCCGATCCTGCCAAACCAACAGCCCGTTGGGAAACCCGGGGGCTGTGCGGGGCCGGTGAAGACTGGGCCGGCCCGGCTGGAAACGCCCGTCTCCCGGGCCGGCTGGCGGCCCGGGAGACGGGGGAAATCACTGGTCGGCGCGGGGCCGCGCCGGTCGGTGCCCGGTCAGAGGCGCATGGCCTGCGGGGTCTCCCGGCGCGTCAGGTCCGGGCCGTCGTACTCGCGGATGACCTCGTAGCGGGTGTTGCGCTCCACCGGACGGAAGCCGGCGTCCCGGATCAGGCCCAGCAGGTCGTCCCGGCCGAGCTTGTTCGGGGTGCCGAAGTTGTCCGCGTCATGGGTGATCTTGTACTCGACCACCGAGCCGTCCATGTCGTCCGCACCATGGCTGAGCGCCAGCTGCGCGGTCGTGACACCGTGCATCACCCAGAAGACCTTGACGTGCGGCACGTTGTCGAAGAGCAGCCGGGAGACCGCGAAGGTCTTCAGCGCCTCGGCACCGGTGGCCATCTCGGTGCGCGCCATCAGCCTGTTCCGCACGACGCCGTCCTTGGAGTCGTGGAAGTCGTGCTGGTAGCGCAGCGGGATGAAGACCTGGAACCCGCCGGTCTCGTCCTGCAGCTCCCGCAGCCGCAGCACGTGGTCCACCCGGTGGCGGGGCTCCTCGATGTGGCCGTAGAGCATCGTCGACGGCGTCCTGAGGCCCTTGCCGTGCGCGAGCCGGTGGATCCGCGACCAGTCCTCCCAGTGGGTGTCGTGGTCGACGATGTGCTGGCGGACCTCCCAGTCGAAGATCTCCGCCCCGCCACCGGTCAGCGACTCCAGCCCGGCGTCGATCAGCTCGTCCAGGATCTCGTCGGCCGGCATGCCGCTGATCTTCTCGAACCAGTGGATCTCGGTGGCGGTGAACGCCTTCAGCGAGACGTTCGGCAGCGCCGCCTTCAGCTCCCGCAGCGACCGCGGGTAGTAACGCCACGGCAGGGTCGGGTGCAGACCGTTGACGATGTGCAGCTCCGTAAGGGAGTCCACCTCCATCGCCTTGGCCAGCCGCACGGCCTCCTCGATGCGCATCGTGTACGCGTCCTTCTCGCCCGGCTTGCGCTGGAACGAGCAGTACGCACAGGACGCGTTGCACACGTTCGTCATGTTGAGGTGACGGTTCACGTTGAAGTGGACGACATCGCCGTTCTTCCGCGTCCGCACATGGTGGGCCAGACCACCCAGCCAGGCCAGGTCATCGCTCTCGTAGAGCGCGATCCCGTCCTCCCGGGTCAGCCGCTCACCCGCGTAGACCTTCGCCTCCAGCTCGCGCTTCAGCCCTGCGTCCATGCGGTGCCCCGCCTCCTCCGACTTCGAATCGTTGCCGGAACGAGCGTACGCCCCTGCTGCCCGCGGCCCGGTCGCGACCCGGGCGCGGCGCCCTCAGCCGGCCAGCAGCTCCGCGAGCAGCGCCGGCTCGATGTTGCCGCCGCTGACCACGGCCGCCACCGCCTGACCGCCGGTCTCGGCCGCGCGGTGGAAGTACGCGGCCGGGGCGACCGCGCCGGAGGGCTCGGCCACCAGCCGGCCACGGCGGGCCAGCAGGGCCACGGTGGCGCGGATCTCGTCCTCGGTGACGGTGACGATGTCGTCCACGTAGGCGGTGAGGTGCTCGAAGGGCAGCTCGCCGACCGAGGGGGTGCGCAGCCCGTCCGCGATCGTCCGGTAGGTGTCGGCGACCGGCCAGGAGAGCCGCTCGCCGGCCCGGAGGCTGGCCTGGGCGTCGGCCGCCAGCTCGGGCTCGACGCCGACCACCCGGATGCCCGGGCGGGTGAGCTTGAGCGCGGCCGCCGTGCCGGAGATCAGGCCGCCGCCGCTGACCGGCACCAGCACGGTGTCCAGCTCGGCCGGGGCGTCCTCGGCGATCTCCAGGCCCACCGTGCCCTGGCCCGCGATGATGAACGGGTCGTCGTACGGCGGCACCCAGACGTAGCCGTGCCGCTCGGCCAGCTCGCCGGGCAGGATGTCGCGCTCCTCCGGCGAGACCAGGACCACCTCGGCGCCGAACGCGCGGGTGGCGTCGACCTTGACCGCCGGAGAGGTGTCCGGCATCACGATCACGGCCTTGATGCCGAGCAGCCCGGCCGCGTACGCCACCGCCTGCGCGTGGTTGCCGCTGGACTGGGCGACCACGCCGCGGGCCCGCTCCTGCCCGGTGAGCGCGGCGAGCCGGTTGTAGGCCCCGCGGGTCTTGAAGGCGCCGGTCGGCTGGAGGTTCTCCGGCTTGAGCCAGAGCCGGCGCTCGCCGTGGGCCGCCCACGGGGCGGGGACCAGCGGGGTCCGTACCGCCACCCCGGCGATCCGCTGCCGGGCCGCGCGCAGCTCCTCCAGACCGACCAGTGCCATCGTTTTACTCCCCTTCGGCCAGAGGGAGTTCGCTCACCCGGTTCTCCCACTTCGTGGAGAGTACGACGGTCGTACGGGTCCGGGCCACGCCTTTCGTCCCGGAGATCCGCTTGACCACCGACTCCAGGCCCTCCACGTCGGAGACCCGGACCTTGAGCATGTACGAGTCGTCACCGGCGATGAACCAGCAGTCCTCGACCTCGCCGAGGTCCTTCAGCCGGTGCGCGACGTCCTCGTGGTCGGCCGCGTCGGTGAGCTGAAGGCCGATCAGGGCCGTGACACCGAAGCCGAGCGAGGCCGGGTTGACCGTCGCCCGGTAGCCGGTGATGACCCCGGCCTGCTCCAGGCGGTTGATCCGGTCCGTGACGCTCGGGCCGGAGAGGCCCACCAGTCGGCCCAGCTCGGCGTAGGACGCACGGCCGTTCTCCCGGAGCGCCTGGATGAGCTGTCTGTCCACCGTGTCCATATACCGTCCGCGTCCTTCCGAACCTCACCAGACCCACAGATCATTATCCGGATTCAAAGGCGCCATGCGCGGAACAACCCGGGTATCGCAGAGAACATACTCTCCCGCTCCCGGGCTCCTCACTCCCCCTCACTCCGGCTGCGCGGTGTGGCGCGCGGCCGCGCCCAACTCACCCTCCCAGCGCCGGTACAGCGTGTGCGGTACACCGGCCGCGTCCAGCACCCGTCCGGCCACGAAGTCGACCAGCTCCCGGACGGTGGAGCCGCCCGCGTAGAAACCGGGCGAGGCGGGGAGCACGACGGCGCCCTGCGCGTCCAGCTCCACCAGGTGCTTCAGCGTCACCCCGTTGAGCGGCGCCTCGCGGACGCAGACCACCAGCGGGCGGCGCTCCTTGAGGGTCACGCTGGCGACCCGCTGGAGCAGGTCCTTGCTCAGGCCGAGCGCGATCCCGGCCACCGCGCCGGTGGTCGCCGGGACCACCAGCATGCCCTTGGCCGGGTAGGAGCCGCTGGACGGGCCCGCCGCGAAGTCCCCGGCGGGCCAGTAGCGGACGTCGTCGAGCTGCTCCGGGCCGAAGCGGGCGTCGTCGGTGGCCAGCCAGGCGGCGAGGTCGCTGCGCCAGTGCGCGTCACGGAACGAGATGCCGGTCTCGTCCAGGATGGTGAGCCGGGCGGCCCGGCTGACGATCAGGTCCACCGGCTCCCCGGCGGCGATCAGCGCCCGGAGCACGGAGGCCGCGTACGGCGTACCGGACGCGCCCGAGACCCCGACCACCCACGGCTGACGCTTGTCTGTTCCCATGGCTCCCTTTCTATACGGAGGCCACCGCAACGGCCCCATCCGCCGTCACCCCTGGGAGGATGGGCGGCATGGCAGCGACCCTCGTCGACCTCACCCATCAGGTGACCACCGCGATGCCGGTCTACCCCGGCGATCCGGCCGTCGTCCTGGAGCCCGCGCTCACCACCGCCACCGCCGGGGTGAACGTGCTGGCCCTGCACCTCGGCTCGCAGTCCGGCACCCATGTGGACGCGCCGTACCACGTGGACGTCACCTGGCCGACGCTGGACGGCCTGCCGCTGGAGCGGTTCACCGGCCCGGCCGTCGTCGCCGACCTGCGCGGTCTGGAGCCGCGTGCGGAGGTGACGCCGGAGCTGCTCGCCCCGGCGCTGGAGCGGTCCGCGGAGGGCACCGTCCTGCTGCTGGCCACCGGCTGGGCCCGGCACTGGGGCACCGACGCCTACCTCGCCCACCCCAGCCTGACCGCCGGGGCGGCCGAGGCGATCGTCGCCGCCGGGGTGCGGACGGTCGGCGTGGACGCGCTGAGCGTCGACCCCACCCCGGACCCGGGCCCGGGCGACCCGGCGGTGGCCGCGCTGCTGGCCGACCTGACCGACGAGCACGACCAGCCGGCCGC
Source organism: Kitasatospora sp. NPDC032757 (assembly GCF_055579305.1). Lineage (NCBI taxonomy): Bacteria > Bacillati > Actinomycetota > Actinomycetes > Kitasatosporales > Streptomycetaceae > Kitasatospora > Kitasatospora sp. NPDC032757. The sequence goes on from NZ_JBVINN010000046.1 coordinate 57,407, forward strand.
CGCGGAGCCCACTCTGGCCGCCCACCGGGTGCTGCTCGGCGCGCCCGGCGGCGGTGTGATCGCCGAGAACCTGACCGACCTGCGGACGCTGCTCATGGCCCAGCAGGCCGGGCGGCCGGTGGAGGTCTCGCTGTTCCCGCTGCGGCTGGTCGCGGCCGACGGCGCGCCGGTGCGGGCCGTCGCCCGGCTGGGGTGAGCGGGCGGGCTCGACCTGGCGGGCTCGACCGCACCGGCTCGACCGGACCGGTTTGGCCGGACCGGTTTGGCCAAAGGGGGACTTGGTCTAGACCATCCCCGGCGGGCGCCGCTAGGCTTTCCCGCCATGGCAGAGATCATCGGAGTGATCGAGCAGCTCTGGCGCTACCCCGTGAAGTCCACCGGCGGCGAGCGGCTCGACTCCGTCGAGGTGGACGAACGCGGCCTGGCCGGCGACCGCCTGTACGCCGTGCGCGACGGCGCGGGCAAGTTCGGCTCCGGCAAGAACACCCGGCGCTTCCGCCGGATGGACGGCCTGCTCCGCCTCTCCTCCCGGCTCGGCCACCGGCTCGACGGCCCCGAGCTGTTCGACCCGCTCGGCCGGCCGGTCGCCGACCCGACCGCCTTCCTGCGCGCCTACCTCCAGCGCCCGGACGTCGCACTCGCCCGCGAGGACGCCGTCTCCCACCTCGACCAGCTCCCGGTCAGCGTGCTCACCACCGCCACCCTGGACTGGGTCCGCGCGGCCTGCCCGTCCACCGTCGTGGACGAGCGCCGCTTCCGCCCCAACATCCTGCTGCGCACCCCGCCCGGCGCCCGGCCGTTCGTCGAGGACGACTGGTTCGGCCACGAGGCCCGCAGCGGCTCCAGCGCCGGCGCCCGGCTGGCCTTCGTCCGTTCCAGCGAGCGGTGTGTGATGACCACCGCCGCCCAGCCCGGCCTCCCGCACGCCCCCGAGATCCTCAAGGCCGTCGCCCAGGCGCACGACAACCGCCTCGACGCCCTCGCCGAGGTGGCAACTCCCGGCCGCCTGAGCGTCGGTGACGTCCTGTCGCTGGACTGAGCGCACGCGGACCCGCACCCCGCCGGGAATCCGGCGGATCGCCTGAGCCCGGACCACCCGGGACCGAAGCCTCCGAGGCCGAAGCGGGCCGGAACGGAGAAGAACTAAACTGCGGCTCGGCCGGCCCGAGCGGCCGGGCTGACGGGGGTTCATGAAGCATGTGGTCGACCATGTCCAACGCCGATGTGCCGGCGGCAGAGCGGTTCGGCTGGTTCGCCGACATGGTCGCCCGCGACCTGGTGCCCGTGGCGATCACCAGTCCGCAGGCCTCCGACTTCCGCGCGGAGGCCGCGGTGCTGGACCTCGGCCCGGTGCGGGTCTCGGCCCACGCCCACGCACCACTGCGCTCGCGTCGGCCGCCGGCCCTGACCCGGCGCAGCGACCCGGAGCAGTACCAGCTGGCCCTGGTCGACGGCGGGAACCCGATGTGGCTCTCCCAGCACGGCAACGACTCCGGACCGGTCAGCCGCGAGCTGGTGCTCTGGGACACCTCCCGGCCGTTCGAGGCCGGAACACGGGACGAGGCCGGGCTCACTCGCGTCCTCGTCCTGCACATCCCCCGGGCCGTGCTGCCGATCCACGCCGACAAGGTCGACCGGCTACTGGCCCGGAGGATCCCCGCGCACAGCGGGACCGGCGCGATCCTGGCCCGCTTCCTCACCTCCCTGGAACATCACGGCGCCGAGTGTGGGCCGGAGGAGCTGGAACGGCTGGGCGAGGTCACCCGGGACCTGGCCGCCGTCTGCCTGGCCCAGCAGGCCGATGCCCTGCAGGAGCTCGACGCCGGGGCCCGCTCACGGGCCCTGCTGGAGCGGATCAAGGTGTTCATCGAGCACAACCTCGACGATCCCGACCTGGCACCCGGCGTGGTCGCCGAACGCCACCACATCTCCGTCCGGTCGCTGCACCTGCTGTTCCAGAGCGAGGAGGAGAGCGTCGGCAGGCTGATCCGCCGGCGCCGCCTCGAACGCTGCCGCGCCGACCTGGCCCGGCCGGACCTCGCCCACCGCCCGATCCACACCGTCGCCGCCCGGTGGGGCTTCGGCAGCGCGGCCGTCTTCAGCCGGGCCTTCCGTGAGGCGTACGGGCTGACGCCCCGCGAGTTCCGGCACCGGACGGTGCGGGCCGCCCGTTGCGCGGGACTGCAAGAAAACCTGCGCTCCGGGCAAACCCCGCCGGACGGTTCGCTCCTAACCTGGCTGACCGGATGACATGCCGTCACCCGCCAGCTCGGCCCACGGGGAAATCCGCATGAAGAAGCTCATCACCGCCGCCGCAACCGCCGGCCTCGCGCTGTCGTTCGCCGCTGTCGCGACTCCCGCCCAGGCCGCCTGGCCCGACGAATACTGGGTCCACATCCCCGCTTTCACCGGAGGATGCCTGGAGGTCGAGAACTCCTCGAAGGCCAGGGGCGCAACCGTACAGATCTGGGACTGCAGGAACCAGCCGGGCTCGTACTGGCACGCCGAAGCGGTCCGCGAGTGGCCCGGTTACTACCACATCGTCAACGACAACAGTGGCATGTGCCTGGAGATCGAGAACTCCGCCGACTGGAACGGCGCCCGCGTCCAGCAGTGGGACTGCCTGGGGCAGAAGGGCGCCCTGTGGGAGTTCGCATGGACCAAGGGCGGTGTCACCGACCCCCGGTTCAAGATCCGCAACGCCACCGGCCTCCTGATGGAGGTGGAGAACTCGACCAGCTTCAATGGCGCCCGCGTGCAGGGCTGGCAGGACCTGGGCCAGGACGGAGGCACCTGGTACCTGACCTGACGCTCACATGCCGCGCGCCGCTGACCCCGGCCCCGGTTGCCTACGTACGGGGGTCGCGGGCAACCGGGGCGGCGGCCGGTCAGCCGGCCTGGATCAGGCACAGCGGGTGCCCGGCCGGGTCGGCGTAGATCCGCCAGCCGCCGGCGTCGGACAGCCGGGTGGCGCCGAGCGCGAGCACCTCGCGCTCGGCGGCTTCGAGGTCCGCCACGTCGATGTCCAGGTGAACCTGTTGCGGGTGTGCCGCGTCGGGCCACTGCGGCGGCCGGTGGTCAGCGACGCCCTGGAAGCAGAGCACCGGGCCGCCCTCGGTGTGCAGCGTCGACCACGCCTCGCCGAGCGACCACCGCCGGTCCGGCCGGTCGACCTCGCCGCCCAGCAGTGCCGCGTAGAACCGGGCCAGCACGGCCGGCTCCGGGCAGTCGAGGACGATGCACTGCAGCTTGCCGATCACGGTTCTCCTCTGACGGGTCGTCTTCCGCCCGATTCTCCCGCGCGTGGGGGCGGCCACTGGACAACGGCCCCGGGGCGCCTGAACCATGATCCGATGATCACGGGACAGGGCTCGCTGGGCGAACGGTTGGATCGGCTGCGGCGGGAGCGCGGGCTGCTCACGCCCGCGGAGCTGATGGACCTCGCCGACCGGGGCGTGGTCGTACTCGACCCGTTCTCGGTGATCGTCTCGCGGCGGGTCCGGCTGCACCCCGAGAACGTGCTCTACCCCGGCGTGGTCATCGAGTGCGACGAGCGCAGCGGCTGCCTGGTCCGGCGGGGGAACGTCCTGCACGGCGGCACCCGGATCGTCGCCGCCGGGGGCGGGACCATCGTGATCGGCGCTCGATCGGAGATCGGCGAGGGCGGCGCACGGATCAAGGCGGCCGGCACCGACACCATCGAGGTCGGCGACGGCACCAGACTCGCGGGCGGCGCCGAGGTGACGGGCTCCAGCCGGATCGGCTCCGGCGCCCAGGTGCTCGGGCAGATCTCGGCCCGTTCGGTGGTCCTGGCCGCCGGCCATCCGTACGGCTACCCGGACCCGGACGGGAGGGGCGGGGTACTCAAGGGCTTCGGCCGGGCCCGGGGCGTGCGGGTCGGGGTGGGCCAGGTCGTCAACGGCAAGGGCGACTTCGGCGACGCACCGGTCGAACGGCAGCGTGCCTACCACCCGGAGGCGCCGCGGCTCGGCTAGGCCGGCCCCGTCCGCCCCCAGGCCTCGCGCCGGCTCTCGGCGGCCACGGCCGCGGCGAGGCGCTCCAGCCCCTGCGGGCAGTCCCGGAGGAACAGGTTCGGCTCGATCAGCTCCAGCTCCATGACCTGGTCGAGCAGCAGGCGGGCATGGGCCAGGGCGTCCGCGGACCGGCCCGGCTCGTAGCGCGCGGTGTCCCGGGCGCGGGGTGGGCACGCGCCGGGTCGAGCTGGTAGGCGCCGCAGATCGCCGCCGTCGCCGTCCGCGCGCTCGTGGACGACGGGCACGACGGCGCCCGGTACCACCTGACCGGCCCCGCCTCGCCGACCCAGGCCGAGCACCTGCGGATCCTCGGGGAGGCCGCCGACCGGCCCGTCCGGTGGGAGGAGATCCCCCGGGAGGAGGCGCGCCGCCGGATGCCCGGCAGCGGCCGGCCGGCCGGAATCGTGGAGGACGCGCTCGACTTCATCGGGGCTGGCAGCGGCGCCCCGGAGCCGGTCACCTCCGCCGTCCGGGACGTCACCGGCCGGCCGGCCCGCGGGCTGGATGCCTGGGCCGCCGACCACGCGGAGCTGTTCCGCTGAGCTCCCCGGCCGAACTGCCTATGCTGGCGGGCGTGATCAGGTTGGAGCGGCTCCGGAACGACCACGCGCCGGCCCTGCTGGCGTTCGAGCTGGAGCACCGGGAGTACTTCGCCCGGTCGGTGCCGGACCGCGGTGACGCGTACTTCGAAGGATTCGCCGAGCGGCACCGCGCCCTGCTCGCCGAACAGGACGCCGGGGCCTGCCACTTCCACCTCGTCGTGGACGAACGCGGGGAGCTGCTCGGCCGCGTCAACCTGGTGGACGTCGAGGACGGCGGCGCCGAACTCGGCTATCGGGTCAGCGAACAGGCCGCGGGCCGGGGTGTGGCGACGGCGGCGGTACTGGAGGTCTTCCGGCTCGCCGCGGCCGACTACGGGCTCTCGACACTCACGGCCGTGGCCACGCTGGACAATCCGGCGTCCCTGGCGGTGCTCCGTCGCACCGGCTTCACGGCGGTCGGGGACCTCACCATCGACGACCGCCCCGCCGTCCGGTACCGGCGCCGTCTGCTGGGCTGAACGCCTCAGCCCAGCGTGCGGATGCGCTCCCGGACGGCAGCCGGCGCCTTGGCCGGGGAGCCGGTGTCGAACGGTGGTTGGGGGTCGTACTCGGTGCAGAGCTGGATGGCCTGGGCGGTGACGTCGTCGGTGAGCAGGGCAGCCAGTCGGAGGGCCATGTCGATACCGGACGAGACACCCGCCGAGGTGATGATCCGTCCGTTCCGGACGACCCGCTCGGCGGTGTAGGTGGCGCCGTGGCTCTCCAGATCGGCGACGGCGCCCCAGTGGGTGGTGGCGGTGAGCCCCTTGAGCAGCCCCGCGGCGCCGAGGACGAGGGAGCCGGTGCAGACGGACGTCGTGAACCGGGTCGTCTCGTGCATGCGGCGGATCCAGTCGAGGAACTCCGGATCACCGGCGAGCGGCCGGGTGCCGCTGCCACCGGGGACGAGCAGCACGTCGCAGGCGTCGACCTCCGAATAACGGGTGGGAACGTCCACCGTGAGGGCGCCCAACGCGTCGCCGACCCGGCCCGGTTGCGGCGCGACGAAGCGCACCCTCGCGCCCGGCACGTACGCGAGGATCTCGTACGGGCCGATCGCGTCGAGCGGCTCGAAGCGATCGAAGAGCGGGATCACGATGTCCATGTCCCGCAGCGTAGGCACGGGTTGGACCGGCCTTCCATGCCCGGCGGCGAACTTCACGCCATCGAGTGGCCGCCCGCTCCCGCGGGAATACCAGTCGGCGGGACAACCCGAGATAGCGCCGACCGCCGCAGCCGGAACCCGCTCCGGCCTACTGCAGCGCGTCGAGCGCGGCCCCGACAGCGGCGCGGATCGCGTCGTGCTGCGGGCCGAGGGCGTACTGCGGGTCGCGCCAGTGGTCCTGCGGGTAGAGCCAGACCGGCATCCGGACGAGGTGGTCGGGCTCCCAGTCGAAGCGGGGCCAGACGTGGGCGTGCAGGAAGGCGTCCTTGTTGCCGAGGATCTCCAGGTTGACGCGCCGGAACGCCGGATCTGCTGCCCGGCAGGCCCGTTCGACGGCCTCGCCGAGGCGGTCCATGTCGGCGAGGTAGGCGAGCCGGCGCGGGCGCGGCAGGTCGGAGAGGCGCTCGACACCCGGTTCGTCGGTGAGCAGGATCGAGTATCCGGGCAGGAACTGGACGTCGCCGACGACGGCGAACCCGGCGTCCAACCGCCTTATGACGGTGGGGTTCTCACCGCGCAGCGCGCTGCCGATCCGGTCGGCCCGCCAGCCTGGAGTGGTCTCGTCGATCATGCGCAGATGCTACGTCCCGGCCCGCACGACCGTCCCCCGGCCCGCACGACCGTCCCGGCGGGACGTTCGTCCCTCTGCACCACCACTTCACCCCCCGTGATCCGGATCACACCGGGCATGCCGATGAGTTCCGCTCACGCTCCCGGTCTTACCGGGCATGACGAACACCACCGCAGTGCTGAGCGCCCCCGCCACCCGCACCCGCACCCTGCTGACCGCCGGCGCCGCCGCGGGCCCGCTGTTCCTGGCCGTGGGCATCACCCAGGGCCTCACCCGTGAGGGCTTCGGCTTCGGCCGCAACGCCATCAGTCAGCTCGCGCTCGGCGGTCTCGGCTTCATCCAGGTGGCGAGCTTCCTGGTCACCGGCGTGCTGACGATCGCGGGCGCCGTCGGCCTCCGCCGGACCCTGCGCAACAGCCCCGGCGGCACCTGGGCCCCTCGCCTGGTCGGCGTGTTCGGCGCGTCGCTCCTCGTCAGCGCCGTGTTCAAGGCCGACCCCGGCGCCGGGTTCCCGGTCGGCGCCCCGGAGGGCCGGGTCGCCGAGCTCAGCCCGCACGGCACCGTCCACATGATCGGCGGCTCGGTCGGCTTCCTCGCCCTCTGCGCCGCCTTCCTGGTGCTCGCCCGGCACTTCGCCGCCGCCGGCGAGCGCACGTGGGCCGTCGCCTCCCGCATCGTGCCGGTCGGCGTGCTGGCCGGATTCGCCGGCTCCGGAGCCACCGTCCTGGCCTTCACCGCCGGGGCCGCCCTCGGTCTGGGCTGGCTGACTGCAACCACCGCCAAGCTGACTGCGTGACAACCACCGGATCCGGATCACCACACGACCAGGAGACCCCCACCATGAGCACCGAACCCGCCAAGGGCCCCGCAAGCTACTTCCCGTCGATCGAGAAGAAGTACGGCGAGCCGGTCTCGCACTGGCAGGAACTGATCCGCTCCTCCCCGCTGACCAGGCACATGGAGCTGGTCGCCTGGCTCAAGAGCGAGCACGGTCTCGGCCACGGACACGCCAACGCCCTCGTCAAGCACACGCTCGACGAGGGCGGGAAGAGCTGACGTCAGATCCCGAGGCCGCGCACGACCAGGTCGACCAGTGCGAAGAAGAACAGCGAGATCCCGACGAACCCGTTCGTCTGGAAGAACGCCCGGTTCAGCTTCGACAGGTCGTTCGGCTTCACGATGGTGTGCTCGTAGACGAAGGCGCCGGCCACGACCGCCAGCCCGATCCAGAACGCGGGCCCGGCGTCGGTCAGCACCGCGTACCAGCCGAGCAGCAGCGTGGTGAGCACGTGGCAGACGCGGGCGCCCCGGATCGCCGCCGGGATGCCGAAGCGGGCCGGCACCGAGCGCACGCCGCCCGCCCGGTCGGAGGCGACGTCCTGGCAGGCGTAGATCAGGTCGAAGCCGCCGATCCAGATGCCCACCGCCGCGCCCAGGACGACCGCGTCCCAGGACCACGAGCCCGTGACGGCCAGCCAGGCGCCGACCGGGCCCATGGCCTGGGCGAGGCCCAGGATCGCCTGCGGGAAGTCCGTGAACCGCTTGCCGTACGGGTAGACCACCATCGGGACGACGGCGACCGGCGCCAGCGCGAGGCAGAGCGGGTTCAGCAGCGCGGCCGCGCCGAGGAAGACCACCAGCGCGATCGCGGAGCCGGTGTACGCGGTCTTCACCGACACGGCGCCGGTGACCAGTTCACGCCCGGCGGTGCGCGGGTTCCGGGCGTCGATCTCGCGGTCGATGATCCGGTTGGCGGCCATGGCGAAGGTGCGCAGGCCGACCATGCAGACCGTGACGATGAACAGCTCGCCCCAGTGCACCCGCTCGTCGGCGAGGAACATCGCCGTCAGCGCGGCGATGTAGGCGAAGGGCAGGGCGAAGACCGAGTGCTCGATCATCACCAGCCGCAGGAACGCCTTCACCTTGCCCGGCGGGACCTCCGGAAGCGCCGCAGCGGTGCTCACAGCCCGTACTCCTTCCAGCGGCGGTCCACCAGCTCGGCCGTGGCCGGGTCGGAGGAGACCATCTCGGGCCAGCCGCCGTCCCGGGTGTAGCCCTCCTCGGGCAGCTTGCGGGTCGCGTCGATACCCGCCTTGCCGCCCCAGAACTGCTGGTAGGAGGCGTGGTCGAGGTGGTCGACCGGGCCCTCCACCACCGTCAGGTCGCGGCTGTAGTCCACGTTGCCGAAGGCGCGCCAGGCGACTTCCTGGTAGTCGTGCACATCGCAGTCGGAGTCCACCACGATGATCAGCTTGGTCAGCGACATCATGTGGGCGCCCCAGATGGCGTGCATCGTCTTCTGGGCGTGCTTGGGGTACTTCTTGTCGATCGAGACGATCACGCAGTTGTGGAAGCCGCCGGCCTCGGGCAGGTCGTAGTCGACGATGTCCGGGATGATGATCTTCAGCAGCGGCAGGAAGAATCGCTCGGTGAACTTGCCCAGCGGGCCGTCCTCCGTCGGCGGGCGGCCGACCACGATGGACTGCAGGATCGGGCGGCGGCGCATCGTCACGCAGTCGATCTTCAGTGCCGGGAACGGCTCCTGCGGCGTGTAGAAGCCGGTGTGGTCGCCGAACGGGCCCTCGGGCAGCATCTCGCCGGGCTCCAGCCAGCCCTCCAGCACGACCTCGGCGTCGGCCGGGACCTGGAGCGGGACGGTCTTGCAGTCGACCATCTTGACCCGCTCCCCGGCGACGAAGCCGGCGAACAGGTACTCGTCGATGTCACCCGGCAGCGGCGCGGTGGCGGCGTAGGTGACAGCCGGCGGGCAGCCGAAGGCGATCGCGACCGGCAGCCGCTCCCCGCGACGGGCGGCCACCGCGTAGTGGTTGCGGCTGTCCTTGTGGATCTGCCAGTGCATGCCGATGGTGCGCCGGTCGTGCCGCTGGAGCCGGTAGAGGCCGAGGTTGCGGATGCCGGTGTCCGGGTCCTTGGTGTGGGTCAGGCCCAGGTTGAAGAAGGAGCCGCCGTCCAGCGGCCAGGTGAAGAGGGCGGGCAGCTCGTCCAGGTTGACGTCGTCACCGGTGAGCACGACCTCCTGGACGGCGGCCTCGCCCTGCTTGACCTTGCGGGGCGGCACGTGGGCCATCGAGGCGAGCTTGCCGAAGGCGTCCCGGAAGCCGGTGAAGCCCTGCGGCAGCTCCGGCTTCAGCAGGCCGGCGATCTTCTCGGAGATGTCGTCCGGACCCTTGAGGCCGAGCGCCTTGGCGAGCCGGCGCTCGGTGCCGAAGACGTTCATCGCCAGCGGCATCGACGAGCCCTTGACGTTCTCGAACAGCAGGGCAGGGCCCTTGGCCTTCTGGACCCGGTCGACGATCTCGCCGATCTCCAGATGGGGGTCCACCTCGGCCTTGATGCGCTTGAGGTCGCCCTCCCGGTCGAGGGCCCGCAGAAAGGAGCGGAGATCGTCGTATGCCATGCCAGTCAGTATCCGCCACCCGATAGCCTGGCTCGGTCAAGGGCCCCCGTGAAGCCGCCGCCGCTTCGAGGCCGCCCGCCACCACCGCCGTCGCCGGGGGAGATCGCCGCCGTGCTGAGGATCCTGACCTTCGTCCTTCCGCTCGCCCTCTGGGTGTGGGCGTTCATCGACTGCCTGACCACGCCCGAGGAGGAGGTGAAGCACCTGCCCAAGGTGATCTGGGTGATCATCGTGCTGCTCTTCCCGCTGGTCGGCTCGATCGCCTGGCTGGTGGCCGGCAAGCAGCGCGGCGCCCTGGAGACCCGGCCGGCGGGCCGCATCGCCGGCGGGCCCGGGTACGAGCGCCCGCGTGGCGGCCGGCCGCTCGCGCCGGACGACGACCCGGAGTTCCTGGCCTCGTTGAAGAAGGACGACAACCGGCACGAGGACATGCTCAGGCAGTGGGAGGCGGACCTGCGCCGCCGCGAGGAGGAGCTGCGGGGCAAGGACGAGCCGGAGGACGGCCGCAAGAGCTGACGCAGTCCCTCGGACAGCCCACCCGGGACCATCCGGGTGGGCTTCGGTGTTTTTGGCGTATCCCTACGACTGATCGGCCGCCGAAGCCACCCCTTCCCGCCCGGCCGACCCCGCCGGAGCCTGCCCGCAGCGGCTCCGCGGGCGGCCCGCCGACGACCCCGGGCAACCGGCCTGACCTGCACGTTTCCTCATGTCCAGATCATCCGAACGGGACCCGGCGGACAGCATCGGGTAATCGAACGGCCACTGTCCGCACACGGCATCCGGGGCCGGTTTCTGTGCAGCCCTGACATCTAAACGGACGCGACCTTGTACAGAATCGACGCCGAAACCAGCGCGGGGCCCCTCGTACAGTCATAAGTGAAGAAGTGATTCGCAGCCGGGGGCAATGCAGACGTTGGCTGTCGGACAGTTCCCTCACCCTTGGAGTGGTTCGAGATGACGGTTGTGCATGAGGCGCCGGTCGGCGACGAGATCCCCGAGGTCCCGGCCGACGCCCACGGGCG
>NZ_JBVINN010000047.1:0-65665 GCF_055579305.1 Kitasatospora sp. NPDC032757
CCGCACGATTCACCTTGATCGTCACAGCGTCAGATCATGCCGCCCACAACGCTACTGGTCACATCGCCGCCGCAATCACGCACCAGGTCGTAAGACAGCCCGGCCGACGATGGCCCGGATGATTACCTGGTCAACCATCTGTGCGGAGCCACTAGGTTGACGCACAGAGCGGCATGGTGGCCCAAAGGATCAGATGTCAGTGAACCCACGTACGGTCTGCCCATGGATGATCAGCGGTCGCATTCTTTCTCGACAGATGATGTCAGAACCTTGAAGCCGGTTCTGCGGTTCCTGGGGGCTAGTAACGCGAGCGGACGTGCTCCTTCCGTTGGGGGGCGGACATGAGCGAAATACCGACGCACGAGAAAGAAGACGTGGGACAGGCGTGGGGCCGCGTCACCAGCTGGCTCAGGCAGAACGCTCCCAGCGTTTTCGCTGGTCTGGGCGGCCCGGGCAGCCAGACGGCCATCAGCGATGCTGAAGAGCGCATGGGGCTGAAGCTGCCGAGGGAGATGGCTCAGTGGCTTCTGGCCAACGACATCGATGGTGAGGAGCAACCCAACGCCGACTCGTGCCTGGTAGCGCTGGGGTGTGAGGGAGTCATCCCGAACGGCGGTCTCCTGCTGGGACTCACAGATATTCAGCGTGTCTACCTGCACATGTGGGGCTTGGAGAAGATGGACCCGTCCGCAGACCCCGAATGGCCAATCTGGCGCCGGGAGTGGGTACCGTTCGCCGCGGAGAGCGACGGCTTCTACGGCAGGTTCCTGGACACACGCACCGGCACCGTCGGTTCTTGGAGCGAGGGGCAGAACCCTGAGGAAGGACGCTTCGCCTCACTGGCCGACTTCTTCCACGATGTGGCGGACCACCTCGAAGGGGTGTCCTCAGAACATCCGAGGGAACCCGTCAGGGGCCCCGTGAGGGACACCGTGAGGGACACCGGTGCGGAGGGCGAGGCAATACGGCTATGGGCCCGAGCGAACGGCTACCTCGTCAATGACAAGGGACGTATCCCTGCCTCTATCCGAGAGGCGTACGAAGCCTCACTGTGAGCACCAAGGCTGCCCCGTTGCTGACCAAGCCAGCGGCTCACGCGCTGGTTGGCACCCTGGTTGGCTCCTGAAGCCGTCAGTCCGCACCTTCCTCGCCATTGTCGGCACACCGGACGATGATCAACTTGAACTGTCCACATAAACAGCGACATCGTGTTCGGGCTGTTCGCGATCTGCGGCTACCAGTTCTCCCCGCGGATCGCCGACATCTCCGACGCCCGCTTGTGGCGCACCCACGCCGGCGCGGACTACGGGCCGCTGCAGGACGTCTCCCGGCACACGGTACGTCTGGACCGGATCCGCGCACACTGGGGCGACATGCTGCGGGTGGCCGGCTCCCTGACGCTCGGCGAGGTCCGCGGCCACGACCTGGTCCGCATGCTCTCCCGCGACGGGCGCCCAACCGGCCTGGACGACGCCTTCGCCCACTACGGGCGGATCTTCAAGACCTGGACCTGCTGCAGTTCATCTCCGACGACGGCTACCGCCGCATGATCGGCAAGCAGCTGAACATCACCGAGGCCCGCCACCGCCTCGCCCGCCGGATCTTCTTCGGCCGGCGCGGCGCGCTGCGGCAGAACTACCGCGAGGGCATGGAGGACCAGCTTGGCGCGCTCGGCCTGGCGCTCAATGCCGTGGTCATCTGGAACAGCCTCTACCTCGACCGGGCGGCCAAGCAGCTCGCCGCCGACGGCTTCCCCGTCTCCGACGACCTCCTCGCCCGCCTCTCGCCGCTCCAGTTCGACCACATCAACTTCCTCGGCCGGTACGCGTTCTTCCGCCCGGCCGAGGCCGGGCGCCGACCGCTGCGCGATCCATCGGTCGGTGACGATGAGAGCGGGCTATAGGTTCTGCACGGATGGCCGCACGGGGTGGGGTCCGAAAACCATTCGCGATCGCAGGGGCTTCGAGCCGAGACTGATAGGTCGATCACATCGAACAGGAAAAGTGGCCAGCCCTGACGTACAACCGTGACACCCTGCCCTTCCCCGACAACCGCGTGCCTCGCGTCACCTACGAGGGCATTCGGAACTGGGATGAGTTCGACCCGGCCCGTCACCCGTTCGCCTGGGACGAGAACGAGGAGGCCCGTCTCCGCTCGCTGATCTGCGCGATGCTGTCACCCCTGCTCTCCGGTATGGCCGTCGGGTGGCACGGCGAAAACTGGTGCGAGAGCCACGTGGACGCGATCCTTCGGGAGCGATACGGCGCCTGGACCTGGGGATGGAACTGGCGCTACCGCGACGGCGGGCCCATCGGCAGCTGGGACAGCACGCCGGACTCGGTGACGACTGCCGACCGGACCGCAGCAAGCGCCATAGCCGCCTTGCTGGAGTGGCGGGAGTGGTTGGAGCGGACGGCCCAGCGCTTCGCCGAGCTGGCGCCGCCGCCGGACGCCTCACCCGAGGATCGCAGTTGGCACCTGGAGCGGGCCTGCGTCCGGCTCGTGACCTACACGCTGGACTCGGGCGCGGACAACGCCTGGCGCGGCCAGACCTCGATCGTCGTGGGCTGGTTCCTCACCAGCACCGGCATGGACCGGGCCGAAGCCGCGCGAGCAGTGGAGAACGCGATCGGGGGCCGGTTCAAGAGCTGGGTCTACCCGGAGCGGACGCTGATCGAGTCCGTCGGCGAGGATCTGGCCGTTGGCCTCACCGGCCACACCCCGTACCAGGACCACCGTGAGAGGGCGGCGTTGGAGGAGTTCCATGACCGCTACTGACAGCCTTTCGGCCTGGCTGCGCGTGCGCCGCGAGGCCGACTGGCAATGTGCACCGGCCCTACAGCGGGTCCCGCCCGACCGCGATGGGTTCCGGTCCTGGTGCGAGGGACCGGTGCGTCGGCGCGACCCGATTCGCGCCGAACGTCTGCTCGCCGCACACGCCTTGGCCCGAGAAGATGCCGCACGCCGCACGCCGCTGGACTTCGCTCTGTTGGCCGGTTGGCAGCGCGAAGTCCTCGCTGCGACACGGTTGCCGTTTCGCGTGAGCGACGCCTGTGCGAAGGCCGGCCGCGAGCGCTACGGTCTGACCCCTCGCACGCAGGCCGATTTCGATTCCTGCCTGCGCGAGACGACAGTCCCGGACATCCCGCTGGCGGCTCGTGCGGCCCGCGCCTACCTCGACGTGGCATTTTTCCACCCCTTCACCGATGGCAATGCCCGCGCCGCGCTGTTGACCTTGGTCTATGTTCTGGCCCGGGAGGACATCGTCCTTCCTGAGGTCGGCCCTCTCCAGACCACCCGCTACGCAGACGACCCAGCCGGCGCCGCCGACCTTGCCGCACTCATCGGGGTGCTCAACCGCCGCCGACACTGAAGCGTTCGGGCGGGAGCACCGACAACTTCCGCCAGGCTTCAACAAACCATCGTTTGTTGAAGCCTGGCGGCCGGACCACCCGGCGGCCCCTTGGAGCCTTCAAAAACTCCTTCAAAAACCAGGGCTGTTCAAGAACTCCGGAACACTGCTTTCTAACAGAATCCCGGGGCGTGAACACCCCCTTCGAACCTGACGGCTTCGACCTCCTGGTCGCCGAACCCGCCCACCGCACCGAGATCCTCATCGGCTACGCACGGGTTCCACTGGCGGCCAGAAACTCGACCGCCAGCTCGACGCCCTCACCACCGCCGGCTGCCGCCGGATCTTCGCCGACAAGAAGTCCGGCAAGGACGACCTGCGCCCGGAGCTCAAGGCCTGCCACGCCTTCCTCGCGCCCGGCGACACCCTGGTCGTCCCCGCACTCGACCGCTACGGCCGCTCCCTCAAGGACCTGGTGAACATGGTCGGCGAGCTGCGGCGCCGTGAGATCGGCTTCTGCTGCACGAGCGCCTGGCCACCACCACACCCGGCGGGCGCCTGGTCTTCCATGTCTTCGCCGCCCTCGCCGAGTTCATCCGCGAGCTGATCGTCTCCGGCACCCGCGAGGGCCTGGACGCCGCCCGCGCCCGCGGCCGTGTCGGCGGCCGGCCCACCGTCGCCACGCCCGAGATCATCCGGGCCGCCCGTGACCTGCTCCCCAACCCCGAGAACTCGATCACCTCGATCGCCAAGCTCCTCGGTATCAGCCCCGGCACCCTCTACCAGCTCACCGCCGGCTGACTGCTCCCGCTACTGGCCGCTCGGATCCTCCCCGCGGGCCATGTCGTAGGTGACGAACATGGTCCGGGTGGCGACCTGGTCGTACTTGCTGCGTGCCCGGTGGTTGTCGTCGGAGGTGATCCACCGCACCACGTTCCAGCCGCGCTCGGCGGCGATCTCCCGCAGCCGGGCGAGCAGCGCGTCCACCGCGCCGCCGCCGCGCGCGTCCGGACTGACGAACAGGTCGTCCAGGAAGCCGCCGACGGCGCCGTGCAGCGGCCGGGAGAACGGGCGGTAGTGGGCCAGCCCGACCGGCGTGCCGTCGGCGTCGCGGACCAGCAGGCCGTCCAGCTCGTGCGCCGGGTCGGTCAGCCAGGACCAGACCAGCTCCGCCTTCTCCTCCGGCATCGGGACGCGGTAGAACGCGCAGTAGCCCCGGAACAGCTCGCGCCAGGCGGCGAAGTCACCGCTCTCGGGCGCGCCGACGCTCCAGCGGGCGGCGGAGGCGGTCGCGGCGGGGGTCGCGGCGGGGGGCGCCGCAGCAGTCGCAGTGACGGTCGCGGCGGCGGTGGCGGTCTGGGGAGTCATCTCGGCCTCCAGGTGTCGGGTGGACCACGGTCGGCACGCGGCGGTGCACCGCGCACGGTATCGCGCCAGCATGACGGTCCGTCGGGCTGCCGAAGATGGACGTCGCGGACAAGAGCACAGCGGGCTTCGCTCCACAACGGCGCAGCCCGACTGCCGCCCGCGAAGGCGTGTCCTGTGGTCCGGGACGGGCTCGTCGCCGATGCTGGAGCCCGCGCACGCCCTTGCACCGACGCCCCGCACCAACGCCCCGCACCGACGCCCCGCACCAACGATCTGCACCAACGCCCTGGCATACCCTCCCCGACGCATCCGACCCGGCGCATCCGACCTGCACCACCACCCCCGAGGAGCCCCGTATGCTGCTCCGTCACCTGGCCCAGACCTCCCGCGCCGTGGCGGGCGAGCCCGGCCGCCGGGCCAAGATCACGCTGCTGGCCGACTGCCTGCGCGAGCTCGGTCCGGCCGAGGCCCCGGCGGCGGTGGCGCTGGTCTCCGGCGAGTCGCACCGGCTGCGCACCGGCATCGGCCCGGCCTCCCTGCGCGACCTGCCGCCGCCCGCCGCCGAGCCCTCGCTGGGCGTCCGGGAGGCCGAGCGGACGCTGGAGGCGATCGCCGGGGTGCACGGCGCCGGCGCGCAGGCCGAGCGCCGCCGGCTGCTGGTCGGACTGTTCGAGCGGGCCACCGACGTCGAGCAGGCGTTCCTGCGGGCGGCGCTGGTCGGCGAGCTGCGACAGGGCGCGCTGGACGCGGTGGTGGCGGACGCGGTGGCCCAGGCCGCCGGGGTGCCGGCGGCGGCGGTGCGACGGGCGCTGATGTTCCGCGGTTCGGCCCGCGCGGTCGCCGAGGCGGCGCTGACCGGCGGGGCGCCGGCGCTGGACGTCTTCCGGCTGGAGGTGGGCCGCCCGGTCCGGCCGATGCTGGCCGCCTCCGCGCCGGACGTCGCGGCCGCCCTCGACCGGATCGGCCCGGCCGCGCTGGAGTGGAAGCTCGACGGCATCCGGGTCCAGGTGCACCGGGACGGCCGGGACGTCGCGGTGTTCACCCGGAGCCTGGACGACATCACCGCCCGGGTGCCCGAGGTGGCCGAGGCGGCACTGGCCCTGCCGGTCCGCTCGGCGGTGCTGGACGGCGAGGCGATCGCGCTCGGCCCGGACGGACGCCCGCGCCCGTTCCAGGAGACCGCCGCGCGGACCGCCTCCCGGCAGGACCCCGAGCGACTGCGGGCCGAAGTGCCGCTCAGCGCCTACTTCTTCGACCTGCTGCACCGCGACGGCGAGGACCTGGTGGACCGGCCGGGTCGGGAGCGCTGGTCCGCCCTGGCCGAGTCGGTGCCGGCCGGGCTCCGGGTGTCGCGCACCGAGACCGGCGACCAGGAGCAGGCGCTGGCCTTCTTCCGGGAGACCCTGGCACTGGGGCACGAAGGCGTGCTGGCCAAGGATCCGGCGGCGGGCTACGCGGCCGGCCGGCGCGGCGCCGGATGGGTCAAGGTCAAGCCCCGGCACACGCTGGACCTGGTGGTGCTGGCCGCCGAGTGGGGCAGCGGCCGGCGCCGTGGCCGGCTCAGCAACCTCCATCTCGGCGCCCGGGCCGCCGGGGAGCCCGGGCTCGGTCCGTGGGTGATGCTCGGCAAGACCTTCAAGGGCCTGACCGACGAGACGCTCGCCTGGCAGACCACGGAACTCCTCGCCCGCGAGGTCGAACGCGACTCGTACACCGTGCGGGTACGGCCGGAACTGGTCGTGGAGATCGCGTTCGACGGCGTCCAGCGCAGCCCCCGCTACCCCGCCGGGCTGGCCCTCCGGTTCGCCCGGGTGCTCCGCTACCGGCCGGACAAGAGCGCAGCCGAGGCGGACACCGTGGCCACCGTCCGGGAGATCGCCGCGACGGAGGGGCTTTGAGGGGCAGTCCGCGGTCCGCACACCCGTGCTGACGATCTCTCAAACATCCTCCGGGCCAAGGGCATTCTCCATCGGAGCGAATCGGCCATTCTGCGCGAAAGCGGCGACACACCCTTCGTGTGCGACAGAGCGGCGGTTAGGTTGACAACGACTGCGGGGGGCGGCCGGCCCGGGCGATCCGGTGCCACACCACTGAGAGGTGTCCGTACATGCAGGTGAGCGTCGACCCGGACCGCTGCTGCAGCTCCGGCCAGTGCGTCCTGACCGTGCCGCAGGTCTTCGAACAGGACGACCAGGACGGCCTGGTGAGACTGCGCCTGACCGTCCTGCCACCGGCGCGCCACGCCGACGTGCGACTCGCCTCCGAGCTCTGCCCGGGTGGTGCGATCACCGTCACCGAGGACGACCGGAGCGCGTAGCAGCCGCACCCGCCCGCCGGCCCGCCCCGCCGACCTCCGGACACCGGGGCCCGGTTGGCCATCGACACCGGCGGCCCTCAGTCACCACCTGCCACCTGCCACGCAAGGAGATCCCACCTTGACGAGCATGCCCACCGCCCCTGCCTCCGCCCCGCTGCTGCCCGCCCCCCACGACAGCCGTTGTCCGTTCAGCCCGCCGCCCGTCTACACCGAGGCCGCCCGCGCGGGCTCCGTCACCCGCGCCGAGCTGCTGGACGGCTCCTCCTGTTGGCTGGTGACCGGCTACCGCGAGGTGCGCACGGTGCTCTCCGACCACCGGTTCAGCGCGGACGTCCGCCGGCCGGAGTTCCCGAGCCTCGTCCCGGGCCGGCGCGAGCTCGCCGCCGCCAACCCCAGCTTCCTCCGCCTCGACGACCCCGAGCACGCCAGGCTGCGTCGCATGGTCACCGGGGACTTCCTGGTCAAGCGGGTGGAGGCGATGCGGCCCGGCATCCAGCAGATCGTCGACGAGGCCCTGGACCGGATGACCGAGCACGCCGGCCCCGCGGACCTGGTCACCCGCTTCGCCCTGCCGGTGCCCTCGCTGGTGATCTGCCTGCTGCTCGGCGTCCCCTACGAGGACCGGCAGATGTTCCAGGAGCTCAGCCGGGTGCTGATCAGCACCACGACCGGCCAGGACGAGGTCGCCCTGGCCCAGGGCGAGATGCTGGACTACCTCGGCGGCCTCGCCGCGCAGAAGCGGCACCGGCCCGGCGACGACATCCTCAGCCGGCTGGCCGCCCGTGACGACCTCTCGCTCCGGGAGATCGCCTCGACCGGTCTGCTGCTGCTGTTCGCCGGCCACGAGACCACCGCCAACATGATCGCGCTCTCCACCCTCCTGCTGCTCCGTGACCCCGGGCAGGCGGCCCGGCTGGCCGACCCGGCGGCCGTCCCCGGGGCGGTGGAGGAGCTGCTGCGCCACCTCACCATCGTCCACACCGGCCTGCCGAGGCTCGCCGTGGAGGACGTCGAGCTGGGCGGCACCCTGATCCGGGCCGGTGAGGGGGTGATCGCGATGCTCTCCACCGCCAACCAGGACGAGGAGCTGTTCGGCACCCCGGGCACCCGGCCCGTGGACGAACTGGACGTGGACCGCGACGCGCGGCGCCATCTCGCCTTCGGCTTCGGCGTGCACCAGTGCCTGGGTCAGCCGCTGGCCCGGGCCGAGCTGCAGATCGCGCTCCCCACCCTGTTCCGCCGGCTGCCCGGACTGCGGCTCGCGGCGCCGGACGGCGAACCGGCCTTCCGCTCGGACTCGCTCATCCACGGTCTGCGGGAGCTGCCGGTCACCTGGTGAGCCGCGGTGCGGGGCCGACGGCGGGGGACGACGGCGCGCGGGACGACGGCGGAGCGACGGCGGGGCCGCACCGCGGGACGACGGCGGGGGGACGACGGCGCGCGGGACGACGGCGGAGCGACGGCGGGCCCGGCAGCGTGGGACGGCGACACCCGCGACCGGCAGCATGCGGCCCGCGTGGGCCTGGCCGAATGTCCAGGCCCGGTTGGCCGTGGGGCGGGCGCGGGGGCAGGCTGGAAGGGCGAGACAGAGACCCGGTCCGGCGCCCGCCCGGCGCCACCCGCACCACGGCGCACCCGGACGTGCCCGGTCCGGCCGAGGAGACGGAGCCCGCGATGACCGACATGAGCGCACGGTCCGAGGTGAGCGTCGACCGCGAGGAGGATGTCCGCGCCGCCGACCCGGAGGAGGGCATCACCTCG
Organism: Kitasatospora sp. NPDC032757; assembly: GCF_055579305.1. Lineage (NCBI taxonomy): Bacteria > Bacillati > Actinomycetota > Actinomycetes > Kitasatosporales > Streptomycetaceae > Kitasatospora > Kitasatospora sp. NPDC032757. Next base: position 8,799 of record NZ_JBVINN010000047.1, read on the forward strand.
ATGCAGAACCAGCACGCGCAGGACACCTCGCAGGCGGAGGGCGAGCCTCTGGACGAACCCGAGGCACGCAGCTGACCGTCCGCGACGAACGAGTTTCCACGAGGCCGCCCGGTGCACGGGCGGCCTCCGCGACCGCGGGTGTCGCTGCCGCATCGGCGGCGGACCGGCGGGGGAGGATGGGCGAATGAGCGAGCAGCAGCAGGGCGCAGCAGCGGCGCAGGGCGGCCGGCCGGCCGAGCCACCCGGGGATCCGCGGATGTCTTGGGCCACCTGGACCACCCAGTCGATCATCAGCGGGCCCGGCGGGGTCACCACCGCGGAGGTCGGTCCGATCTCCGGCGACCTCACCGTCCACACCACCTGGGTGGACGGCGAGGCCCGCCTGACCGTGCAGTACACCGGCGCGCTGGACTGGTACACCGTGTCCGGCAGCCCCGTCCCGGCGGCGGACGAGATCACCGCCAGGGCGATCCACCAGGCCATGGTGAACGCCGTCAAGGCCGGTCGCGGGGCGGCCGCCCCGCAGGCGCCCGGTATCTGACGCGGGCCGCGTTTCCGGGCCCCGTCCCTGCTGGGCAAGCCCCCGGCCGGGGCGGGGCCCGGCCTCGTCCCCGGCTCACGGCAGCCCGGGCGCCGGGGTCGGCTGCCCGAAGCCGCCGCCTGTGGGGCCGCCGCCGGGTGTCCCTCAGGGAGCCGTCTCGCCCGGCAGGGCCGGGGCGGCGGCGGACCAGTAGGCGGCGTCGGCGGGGCGGCGGGAGCGCAGGTCATCGCGGACCTGGCGGCCCACCTTGCGGGTGTCGCGCCGGTTGACGGTGGCGCCGATGCCCGCGCCGACCATCAGCGGGATGAGTGAGGGCAGGCGGCGCAGCGTACTGCGGGTGAGCCGTTTGCGGACCTGCTGGCGGACCTCCGCGCCGAGCGCCATCGCGGCCAGCCCGGCCGGCTTCACCAGCAGCGTCGGATCGATGCCCCGGCGGTTGGCCCAGGCGGCGACGTAGGCGGACGCCCGCTGGGTGACGTTGCCCTGGGCGCGGACGCCGTAGACCTCGTGCAGCTCGGCGATCAGCTTGATCTCGACGGCCGCCACGGCGAGCGTCTCGGCGGCGATCTCCACCGCCATCGCCGGCGGCACGGGCAGCATCGCCGCCGCCCCTACGCCGGCGCCGAGCGCGGCGGACGCGCGGGAGGCGCCGGTGATCAGCAGCGCGGCCAGCCGGTCGGCGTCGGCGGCCGTGGGGTGCTGGGCCCGGAGGGTGGCGAGGTTGCGGACCGGGATGCGCGGCGCCGCCTGCATCAGCTGGTCGGCCATGGCCCGGCCGCCGTACGCGGCGCCCTTGGCGGCGGACCGGCTGCCGGCACCGATCAGCTTGGCGATCGAGGCGACCAGCGTCGCGCCCCGCCGCCGGCCGCGCTCGGCCCGGGACTCGACCTGGTACTCGGCGACCTGCCGGGAGGGACCGCCGTCCGCCGGGCCGGCGGTGGGCTCTTCCAGCTCCTCGACCAGTTCGGCCAGCTCTTCGGCGACTTGCCCCGGGGTGGGCTCCGGGGCGGGCTTCGGCTGCCCGGAGCGTCCCGGCTTCCTGAAGATTGCCATGCTGTGCGGTTACCCGGTGGCGCGCGGCGGTACGCCCTATTCGGTGATCTCCACTCCGCGCCAGAAGGCGATCCGGCCGCGGACGTGCGCCGCCTCCGCCTTCGGATCGGCGTAGTACCAGGCGGCGTCGGGGTTGACCTCCCCGTCGACGTGGAGGGTGTAGTACTCGGCGATGCCCTTCCAGCCACAGACGGTGGTGGTGTCGGACGGCCGCAGGTACTCGGTGCGGACCGATTCGGCCGGGAAGTAGTGGTTGCCCTCGACGACGGTGGTGTCATCGCTCTCGGCGATGACCGTGCCCTGCCAGCGCGCTGTGGTCATGCGGCGATTCTGCCGGACGGCCGCGCGCCGTGGGAGGGGCCCCCGGGCCCGGTGGGAGGGGCCCCGGGCCCGGTGGGGCGGGTGCGCCGGCGCGGCCCGGTCTGCGGGTGCGCCGGCGAGGGCGTGAGGCGGGTGGCCGCCGGGAGGGCGTTACGGGAGCGGCTGGGCGTGGACCGGGAAGTGCGGGGACTGGTGGCCGCCGCTGGCGAGCATCCGGACCTCGCCCGAGTCGCTGATCTCGGCCCGGACGATGCCGCTGGCGTCCTCGTAGACAGGGTGCCCGCCGGGGCCGGTCGCGCTGGTCCGGATGACCACGACGACGTCCTGCGGGGCCTGGGTGCCGGGCGTGCCCGGGAAGGTGAGCGCGTAACGGTCCGCGGGGGTCATCGCCGACCTCCTGTTCCTGCTGGTGGGGGCCGGCCTCGGTCCGGCCCGCCGCTTGCTGTCACCGCCCGGTCAGGCGGAGGCCTGAACGGTCCGGGTGGGCGCGCCGCGCACCTCCAGCTCCGCCAGCAGCCTGGCGGTCGCCTCGGTGACGGCGTCCACGGCGCGGTCGAAGGCCTCCCGGTTGTGCGCCGCCGGGGCCCGGAACCCGGACACCTTCCGCACGTACTGGAGCGCGGCCGCCCGGTAGTCCTCCTCGGAGGGGTCGGGCGTCACGGGTGGTCTCAGGGTCTTGATACTGCGGCACATGCCCCCAGTTTCGCGCGCGGGGGCCCGGCTGGCGACCCCCGTCCTCAACCGTTCCGACGCGGAGACCACTCGGGGTCGTCATCCGCTCGGATTAGGATTTCGGACGAACTAATCTCTTTCGCCCTTACCATCCCTCCCCTCATCCCCGCTCTTCCCCTCCCCTCCTCCCGTCTCCCGCCGGCCCGACGACCGTGCCGACGACCGCTCCGCCCTGCCCTCGTACGGGCGTCACCCCGGAGTCCCGCCTTGCCACTCGCGCTGGTCGCCCTGGCCGTCACCGCGTTCGCCATCGGCACCACCGAATTCGCCGCCATGGGGCTGCTCCCCCAGGTGGCCGACAACCTCCACGTCTCCATACCGCAGGCGGGGTGGCTGATCTCCGCCTACGCCATCGGCGTGGTGATCGGCGCCCCGCTGCTCACCGCACTCGCCGCCGGACGGCCTCGCAAGGCGGTGCTGGTCACCCTGGCCGGCCTGTTCGCGACCGGCAACCTGCTCTGCGCGGTCGCACCCGACTTCTGGACGCTGGCCGCGGCCCGGCTGATCACCGGCCTGCCGCACGGCGCGTTCTTCGGCGCCGGGGCGGTCGCGGCCGCCGAGCTGGTCGCACCGCACCGGCGGGCCCGGGCGGTCGCCGTGATGTTCTCCGGCCTGACCGTCGCCAACATCGTCGGGGTGCCGGCCGCCACCCTGCTCGGCCAGCACCTCGGCTGGCGGGCGACCATGCTGGTGGTGGTCGCGATCGCCGCGGCCGGCACGGTCGCCATCGCCCGGCTGGTGCCGGAGCTGCCCTCCCCCGCGCAGTCAGGGCTCCGGCACGAGCTCGGCGCGTTCCGCAGCGGGCAGCTCTGGCTGGCGCTGGCCACGGTGGTGTTCGGCTGTGGCGGGTTCTTCGCGTGCTACAGCTACATCGCCCCGCTCCTCACCGAGGTCTCCGGGTACGCGACCGGCTCGGTGACGTTGGTGCTGGCCCTGTTCGGCGTGGGGATGACGATCGGCAACGTGCTGGGCGGGTTCGCAGCCGACCGTGCGCTGCGGCCGACCGTCTGCGCCGCCTTCCTCCTCTCCGCCGCCACCCTGGCGCTCTTCGCGGTGACCGCCCACGCGGCGTGGTCGGCCGCCGTCACGGTGGTGCTGATCGGGCTGTCCGGCTTCGCGATCGTCCCGGCCGTGCATACCCTGGTGCTGCAGAAGGCGCGCAGCGCGCCGACGCTGGCCTCGGCGACCGTGCAGGGCGCGTTCAACCTGGCCAACGCCCAGGGCGCGTACTTCGGTGGCCTCGCCCTGGACGCCGGGCTCGGCTGGACCTCGCCGACGCTGGTCGGCTCGGGGCTGGCCGCCTCGGGGGCAGCCATCGCCGTCGTCGCCTGGGCCGCCGACCGCCGGCGCCCCGGGACTGTCGGGCCCGAGCCCGACGGGGTGGGTGTGCCGACCGGGGCGGACGGCCCGGCCGGGGTGGACGCCGCCGCGCCGGCCCCGGCCGGGCGGACGGAGCGCACCGGGGCGAGCACGCCCGCCTGAGCACCCGGCCGGTACGCCGTCCCGCCTCGTCCCCAGTTCCCCCCGGGGGCCTGGACGGCGACCGGAACGGCGCACCGGCTCACCACTGCTCCCCGCCCTACCCGGCCCGGCGCTCGACCGGCTCGATCTCCCGGTGCCCGTCGGCCAGCAGGCGGTAGCCCTCGCCGTTGAACTTGATCCCGGCCCGCTCCTCCTCCGTCAGCTCACGCCGGACCTTGGCCGGGACGCCGGCCACCAGCGAGCCCGGCGGCACCTGCATGCCCTGCGGCACCACCGCGCCCGCCGCGACCAGCGACCCGGAGCCGATCCGGGCGCCGTTCAGCACCGTGGAGTTCATCCCCACCAGGACGTCGTCCTCGATCGTGCAGCCGTGCAGGACGGCGTTGTGCCCGACCGAGATCCGCTCGCCGATGACCAGGGGGAAGCCCTGGTCCGCGTGGAGGGTGCAGTTGTCCTGGATGTTGCTCCCCTCCCCGACCCTGATCGACTCGGCGTCGCCGCGGATCACCGCGCCGTACCAGACGCTCGCCCCGGCGGCGACCGTCACGTCGCCCACCACCACCGCGTTCGGCGCGACGAACGCCGACGGGTCGACGGCGGGCACCCGGCCCCCGACTGCGGCGATCAGCGGCTCTGCCATGTCTCGTCCTCCTGTTGACGTGCGGCCATCATGTTCCGGGCATGATCGCACCCATGGCCCCCGGCCCGACCGCCGTCCCCCTCGTTCGAGCTCAGTCGAGCAGGGGGACGGCCGGGCCGGCGGCCGCCGGTATGCCGGCCGTGGCGGGCGGGGCGAGCGACCGGGCGGCGGCCGGCGGGCGGCCGGCGCAGGTGCCGGTGGCGACGAGGGTCTCGAAGGCGGCGTTGGTGGCGGGCAGGTCGGACATGTCGTAGGGGTTGACCGAGGCGGCGAACTGCCGCCGCCCGTCGGCCGCGCCGTACATCAGGGTGTTGTAGCCCGGGATGCCGCCGCCGTGGCCCCAGAACTCGCCGCACGCCGTCACCGTCCGCTGGAGCGCCAGGCCGTACTCGGCGGGCCCGCTCAAAGGTGTCGTCCGCTTCATCTCGGCCAGCTCGGCCGGACCGAGCAGCCGCCCGCCGAGCAGGGCGGAGATGAACCTGGTGAGGTCGGCGGTGGTCGAGATCCCGGCGCCCGCCGAGCCGGCCATACTCGGGTTCAGCCGGGTGATGTCCGCCGGGCCGGCGGCGAGCTTGTAGTAGGCGTGGGCGTGCGGGCCGGGGACGAAGGGCGAGTCGACCGGCATCGAGGTGCCGCTCAGCCCGAGCGGCCGGATGATCCGCCGCTCCACCTCGTCACCCCAGCTGCGGCCGGTGAGCCGCTCGATGAGCAGCCCCGCGACGATGTAGTTGGTGTTGGAGTAGTGCCACCCCCGGCCTGGGGCGAAGTAGGGCGGGTACTTGGCGGCGATGCCGATCAACTCCTGCGGCGTGTACGAGCGCCAGCGGCCGGTGCTGAGCCACTGCTGCAGGGCGGCTGGGTCCTCCTCGAAGGAGAAGCTCGGGTCGTCGGTGTAGTTGGCGAGGCCGCTGGTGTGGTTGAGCAGCTGGCGGACGGTGATCTGCCCGCCGCCCGGCACCAGGCCGGGCAGGTGACGCTCGACCGGGTCGTCGAGGCCGAGCCGGTGCTCGGCGACGAGCTGGAGGACCACCGTCGCGACGAAGGTCTTGGTCACGCTGCCGATCCGGAACCGGCCCTCGGCCGTGGCCGGGGCTCCGGTGGCGAGGTCGGCGGTGCCGGCCACGCCCTTCCAGACGGTGCGGCCGCGCTCGTCGACCCGCCCGAGTGCGGCGGAGGCTCCGCCCGGGCTCACCAGGCCGCGCACGGCGGCGTCGAGGGCCGCCCGGTCGACCCCGCGGGCGGCATCGGTCGCGGGATCGGCCGCGGGATCGGCAACACCGAGCGCCGCGCCCGGACCGCCGGTGACATCGCCGCCCGAGCCCGTTTCGTCCGTCACCGTCAACCGGTAGGGCACCGGTGGTGTGGCCTGGGCGGCGGTCATGGGGGCGAGTGCGCCCACCAGGCCCGCGCCCGCGAGCACGACGGAGGCCGCACGCACGGCCGGCCCGCGCCGTCGTCTTGCCCGCACGCTCCGATGTGCGCTCCCCCGTGCCGTGCTCCCCGCCTGTTCGTACGCTGCTTCCGCCATGCCGCCGCCCTCCCGCGGATCGAACGGACGGCCTCCCCCACCAGCCGTCCGGGTTCTGACAGCTGACACTCTGACAGTCGGACACGAAGCAGTCGTCAGCCCCAGGGCCGGAACCTCTCCGCCCCAGGTCTCATCCGCCTCCGGCGTGTCGCTCCATCTCAGGTCGAAGGCGACCCCGAGAGCACCCGGGGGTGCGCCTGCGCCGGCAAGGCCCTGCGGCCCGAGGCGGCCCCGGGCGTCCCGGGCGGGCGCAGCCGCACCCGGGACGCCCGCCGGATCAGGAGAGCGGGGCCTTCACCCGCAGCACCTCGACGAACGCCCGGATCCACGCCGGGTGGTCGGGCCAGGCACGGGCCGAGACGACCACGCCGTCGACGACCGCCTCGCCGTCCACGTACTCCGCGCCGGCGGCGGCGACGTCCGGCTCCAGTGCCGGGTAGGCGGCGCTGCGGCGGCCGGACAGCACCCCGGCGGCGGCACTGACCAGCGGGCCGTGGCAGATCTGCGCGACCGGCTTGTCGGTCTCGAAGAAGTGCCGGACGATCCGCTGCACGTCCGGGTTGTTCCGCAGGTACTCGGGGGCGCGGCCGCCCGGGATCACCAACGCGACGTAGTCGGCCGGGTCGACGTCCGCGACGGCGAGGTCGGCGGGCCACGTGTAGCCGGGCTTCTCGGTGTAGGTGTCGAAGCCGTCCACGAAGTCGTGGACCACGAACTGGAGCCGCTTCTTCGCCGGCGCCGCGATGTCGACCTGGTAGCCCTCCTCGCGCAGCCGCTGGTAGGGGTAGAACACCTCCAGCGACTCCGCGGCGTCACCGGTGACGAGCAGGATCTTCGATGTCATCGCCGACATCCCTCCACATGATCGACCGTCAGACATGGTGCGGGCCCGTCCCGGTGGCGACCGGCGCGGGCCGGGAACAACCTCCCGCACCGGGCGCCCCCGCCGCAACAGGGCGCACCGGACGCGCAGCAGCGCATGAGCGCCCGCGTGCGCCCGTCCCCCGCCGTGTGCGCGGAAGGTCCTCCACCTGCGCCCCCTCGCCACCAGGACCGTAAACTCCACGGTGCCCACGCCACCGTCCTCCCGGAGGGAGTCCGCACCGATGTCGGACCGCGTCACCTACCTCGTCCTGCCCGGCTACGAGAGCTCGGGGCCCGAGCACTGGCAGACCCACTGGGAGGCGGCCGACCCGGCGTTCCGGCGCGTCGAGCAGGAGGACTGGGACCACCCGGAGCCGGACGCCTGGGTCGCCACCGTGGACGCCGCGGTCGCGGCGGCGGCGGCCGACGGCCCGGTGGTCCTGGTCGCCCACAGCCTCGGCTGCGCCGCGGTGGCCCGCTGGGTGGCCACGGCGCCGGCCGAGCGGACCCGTGTCGTGCGGGGTGCGCTGCTGGTCGCGCCGGCCGACATCGACAACGCCGACGTGCCCGCGCTGTTCGGCTTCCGCCCGGTGGCGCGGGAGCCGTTCCCGTTCCCGGCCCTGGTGGTCAACAGCACCGACGACCCGTGGGTCACCCCGGAGCGCGGCCGCGGCTTCGCCGAGGCGTGGGGCGCACGTTACGTCGAGGTCGGTGCGCACGGGCACCTCAACTCCGCGTCCGCCCTCGGCGACTGGCCGGAGGGCCGGAAGCTGCTGGCCGAGCTCTGACGGCCGGAGGTACGCGGCGCGGCGGCCCGCGGCGCTCAGCCCAGGCCGGCCGCGTGCGCGGTGAGGGTGAGCAGCGCCGCGTTGCCCGCCGCGCCGGCCGCGGCGGCGGAGAGGAATCGGGCGGGCGTGCCGTCCCGGAACGGGTTGAGGGCCAGGGCGAGGAAGAAGCCCGGCATCGTCCAGAGCGCCACCGTCCACTGCCGGTACGCGCGGGTGGGGCCGGTCCCGGCCCGCAGCTCGCGGGCGGCGGCGACGGCGAACGCCAGGGAGAACGCGAGGTACCCGGCGGCGGGACAGAGCACGGCGGGAACGCCGGGGAGGACGGTGTGCGGCATGGGCCCATCCTGCGCCGGGCGCCGGACGGCCGCATGAGTACCCGTACTCAGACGGGCGATCGGTGCGCACCCGTGCGACCCCGGCAACACACGGACGAGCAGCGGAACTTCTCCCGCAGTTCGCCCGTAGGCCACCCGGCCGCGGGCCGCTGCTCCTAGTCTGCGGGCGACGAACGCCACCTCGACGCGCACCACCTCGACGAGCTGGACCTCGACGAGCACGATCTCAACGCGCACCACCGCGACCGGCACCACCGCGGCCACCACCGTCCCGGCCACCACCGCCGCGCCACCAGCGCGGGCAAGGAGCATCCATGACGTACCGTTCGCTCGACGGCAGCACCCCGGCAGAGCCCGTGCAGGGCGCCGACTCCTCGCGCCGCCTGTTCCTGCGCGCGACCGGTGTCGCCGGCCTGGGCGCGGCCGCGCTGGCCGCCGGTGCCGGGGACGCCTTCGCGGCACCCGGCGCCGACCAGCCCGACGCCGGGCAGCCCGACGCCTCCGACGAGCGCGCGGCCGCCGCCCGCCCGGCCGGGACCCGCCCGCCGGTGCGCACCGGCACCGGCCTGGACCGCCTGCCGCACCCGCTGGTCATCGGCCACCGCGGCGCCCCCGGCTACCGTCCGGAGGAGACCCTGGGCTCCTACGAGCTGGCACTGGAGCTGGGCGCGGACGTCATCGAGCCGGACCTGGTGCCCACCAAGGACGGCCATCTGGTGATCCGGCACGAGAACAACATCGCCGAGACCACCGATGTCGCCGGCCACCCCGAGTTCGCGGGCCGCCAGACCACCAAGACCATCGACGGCACGCCGCTCACCGGCTGGTTCACCGAGGACTTCACGCTGGCCGAGCTGAAGACGCTGCGGGCCAAGGAGCGCCTGCCGCAGCAGCGCCAGCGCAACACCCTGTACGACGGCCGCTGGCAGATCCTCACCTTCCGTGAGTTGGCCGACTTCGCGCGCAAGCGCGGGCGCGAGCTGGGCCGCGAGGTCTGGCTCTACCCCGAGACCAAGCACCCGAGTTACTTCCGTTCGATAGGCCTGCCCCTGGAGGAGCGGCTCGCGGACGAGCTGCGCCGCACCGGCCTGGCGGGCAAGCGCGGGCGGGCGATCCTGCAGTCCTTCGAGCCGAGCAGCCTGCAGCGGCTGGCGAAGCTGGTCGACAACCCGCGGATCCAGTTGCTCGGCGCCGCGACCACCCGGCCGTACGACTTCGTGCTCGCCGGTGACAAGCGGACGGTGGCCGACCTGGTGACGCCGGAGGGGCTGCGCTGGATCGCCTCCTTCGCGCACGGCATCGGCCCGACCACGCAGCTGATCGCGCCGGTGGACGCGAGCGGCAAGCTCCAGCCGCCGACCACCCTGGTGCGCGACGCGCACGCGGCCAACCTGCTGCTGCACCCGTACACGGTGCGCAACGAGAACGGCTTCCTGCCGCTGGACTACCGCCGGGGCACCGACCCGAACGCGTACGGCGACGCGATCGGCTGGGCCACGTACCTCTACGACCTGGGCGTGGACGGCTTCTTCACCGACCAGACCGACACCTCGATCCTGGCCCGGCAGGACTTCTGGGCCGCCAAGGGCGTCAGCTGAGCAACCGCTGAGGCCCCGTGCGTGACGGTACCCCGGACCGTGGGCCGGTCCGGGGCACCGTCATCGTCGTGAGGGGTCAGTGGTCGTCGCCCTGGTCGGTCGGCGGGGCGCTGCGGGGCCGTCCGGGCGGGGGCGTCCGTCCGCCGGGCCGTCCCGGCGCGGTCTCGGGCCGGCTGTTGCCCGGGTCGGCGGTGCCGCTCGGGCCGCTGCTGCCCGTACCGGAGCCGCTCGGGCTCGCACTCGGGTCCTTCTTCGGCGGAGGGTCCGGGATGTAGACGGTCTGGAAGTCCTCCTCCGGCATGCCCTTGACCGCCTGGCTCATCGCCATCTCCCAGATCGGGCCGGGGCCGGTGGCGCCGAAGATCTCCTCGTAGTACTTGCCGCCGATCCGGATGTTCTTCATCGGCACGCCCTTGGCCGGGCCGCCGAGCCAGACCGAGGCGGCGAGCTGCGGGGTGTAGCCGCTGAACCAGGCCGCCTTCTTCTCGTCGGCGGTGCCGGTCTTGCCGGCGATCTGCCGGCCGTCGTCCAGCCCCAGGTCACGGGCGGTGCCCTTCTCGGTCACCCCGAGCAGCACGGTGTTGATGACGTCGGCGGTGGACTCGGAGACCGCCTGGCCGCACCTGACCGGGGTGACGGGCACGTCCCGGCCGTCCACGGTGGTGATCTTGTTGATCGCGATCGGCGTGCAGTAGGTGCCCCGGGCGGCGAAGGTGGCGTAGACGTTCGCCATGACCAGCGGGCTGACCTCCTGGGTGCCAAGGCCCAGTGCGGGCAACTCCTGGAGGGGGTCGCCGCTGGCCTTGCCCGCGACGCCCAGCTTGTTGGCCATCTGCTTGACCGAGCAGAGGCCGATCTCCTGCTCCATCTGGACGAAGTAGGTGTTGACCGAGAGGGCCATCGCCTGCTTCAGCTGGTACGGGCCGACCTCACTGGCCGACTCGTTGGGGACGGAGCCCTCCTTCTTGCCCTTCTGCAGGTTCTTCCAGTTGCCCGAGCAGGTGGACATCGTCGGCCAGTCCATCCGGTTCGGCGACGGGTACTGCTGGGTGGGCGACAGCCCGGCCTCCAGTGCGGCGGCGGCCACGATCGGCTTGAAGTTGGAGCCGGGCTGGAAGCCGTTGCCGCCGCCCATCGCCGCGTCGACGTTGTAGTTGACGACGGTCTGGTTCTTGTTCGGGTCCAGGCCGTACGGGCGGGTCTGGGCCATCGCCAGGATCTTGCCGCTGCCCGGCTCGACCATGGTCATCGCCGCCGAGACCGGGTCGGAGACGAACACCTTCTTGGTCACCGCGTTCTGCGCGGCGGCCTGCTTCTGCGGGTCCAGGGTGGTGTAGATGTTGAGACCGCCCTGGTCCCAGAGCTTCTTCCGGTCGGCGGCGGTCTTGCCGAACACCGGGTCCTGCTTGACCACGTGGCGCACGTAGTCGCAGAAGAAGCCCATCCCGGCGTTGGCGGTGATGCAGCCGTTCTGCGGCTCCTTGTAGCGCAGACCGAGCGGGGCGGCCTTGGCCTCCCTGGCCTGGTCCGCGGTGATGTGCTTGTTCTCCACCATCTTGTCGATGACGGTGTCGCGGCGCTTCTGGGCGGCGACCGGGTGCGTCTTGGGGTCGTACTGCGACGGGTTCTGCACCAGCCCGGCGAGCGTGGCCGCCTCGGGGAGGGTCAGGTCCTTGGCGTCCTTGCTGAAGTAGCGCTGGGAGGCGGCCTGGATGCCGTACGCCTGGTGGCCGTAGAAGGTGATGTTCAGGTAGTTGGAGAGGATCTGGTCCTTCGTCAGTTCCTCTTCGAGCTTGATGGCGTACTTGAGTTCCTGGATCTTGCGGCCCAGGGTCTTGCGCTGGGCCTCCAGGACGGCGGCCTGGTCGTCGCCGGCCTTCTCGACGTTGACGTTCTTCACGTACTGCTGGGTCAGCGTGGAGGCGCCCTGGACGGCGGTGCCGCTCTCGGCGTTCTTGGTGGCGGCCCGGAGCACGCCCTTCAGGTCGACCGCGCCGTGCTCGTAGAAGCGGGCGTCCTCGATGTCCACCTGCGCCTGGCGTATCAGCGGTGACATCTGGTCGGCGGGTATGACCGTGCGGTCACGCTCGTAGACCTTGGCTATCAGCACGCCCGTGGCGTCGTAGATCTGCGAAGCCTGGCTCAGCGGCGGGGTCTTGAAGTCGTCCGGGATGCTGTCGAAGCTGTCCGCCGTACTCTTGGCGGACAGCCCGAGCGCACCCGCCGCCGGCAGGGCCACCCCTGCCAGCAGGACGCCGGCCAGCGTGCTGTAGCCGAGGAACTTCACCGCGTGGCCCACCAGGCCGAGCGGCGTCTCGCGGCGCCGGGGACGCGGGATCCAGGTGTCGCCCTGTTCCGGGGAGACGGTGCGGCGGCTCTTCCGTGACATAGCCGGAACACTACGTCCACGAAAACCGCCTGTGGGGCGGGTGTTGGCCAAGGTATGTCACAAATCTGCGACAGATTCGCCGCATCCGGGCCGGTCGGACACACGTCCGCCCCAACTCCGCGCAGCGGCGCGGGTCGTTCGCCTACACCCGTTCGACGGCTCCGGGCGGGCACGGTGAACGTCCGTCAGTCCGACCGGCGCTTCTTCCGCAGCCCGAGCACCGCGCCCACCACGGCGAGCAGGAACACCACGCCCAGGGCGCGGTCCGACGGTCCCGCGGAGGAGTCGGACGAGGAGGAAGAGGCCGAGGATGCCCCCGAGGGCGAGGAGCCGGCGGCCTGGCCGGGGGCCGCCGCGGCGCCGCCCGACGGCGAGGGGGACGCCAACGGCTTGACGGTGTCCGGGAGCAGCTCGTCGTCCAGCGGCTCCCGCCAGACCGGGCTGTCCTTGCCCTCGGTGCCGTAGAGCACCGCCCGGCCGTCCGCCGTGAACGTGACCGACTCGCCCTGGCGCTGCAACGGCGGGGAGAGCGCGCCGAGTTCGGCGGGAGCGCCGTCCTTCCAGCGGTACATCTCGGCGGCGAGGTAACCGCGCAGCACGAGCCGGGTGCCGTCGGGCGAGAAGGCGCCGTCGGTGACCCAGGGGACGTCGCCGATCCGGCGGAAGGTGTTGATGCCGGCGGTGGAGAGCTTCTCCGGCCCCTGGTAGAGGCCACCCCCGCCCTCCTTCTTGCTGGCGATGTACGCGCGGCCGGTGACCGGGTGGACCATCAGCGCCTCGGCGTCGCGCGGCCCGTCCTCGTAGCGGACCCGGTAGCGGACGACGTCCACCGACTGGTCGCGCAGTTCGGCGGGCTCGGCGAAGGAGTAGATCCAGACCTCGGACCACTTGCCGCCGAGGTTGTCGCCGATGTCGCCGACGTAGACCCGCCCGTCGGGACCGAGCGAGATCGCCTCGACGTCGCGCGGCTCGATGCCGCGCAGGGTGACGGTGGCCACGGTGCGGCCCTGCGAGTCGACGGCGTAGACGTACGGGCCGTCGTCGCTGTCGTTGTGCGTCCAGTAGACGCCGGGGTGGGCGAGGCTGGCGGCCAGGCCGCTGGACTCGGTGATGCGCGGGTCGCCGATGGTGAACGCCTGCCCGGCGCCACCGGCCGCGCGGGCGGGCGGGGCGGCGGTGAGGGCGGTCACCGCGAGGGCCGCCGCGAGAGCGGCCGAGGCGCGCGCCGCCCCCCGATGCCGCTGCCGCCGTGTCTTCGTTCGCATCCTCAGCACCCGCCGATCCTCCCACGACGCGGGAGGACCGATCGGGGCCCCTTTTCGTCATCTTGACGAGATTGCCGGGCGCCCAATATCGTCGCAGTGACGAAAAGGGGTCCCACTCATGGCCGACATCACCAAGCGCTTCGGACTGCGCCACCTGCGCGCCGTCCCCACCGCCCACATCCGCCACCTCGACCGGGGCAAGGTCGCCCACGACGGCGCCGGCCTCGCCTTCTGGTTCCGCCCGCTCACCGCCGCCCTCTCCGAAGTGCCGGTGGACGACCGCGAGCTGGCGATGCTCTTCCACGCCCGCACCTCGGACTTCCAGGACGTCACCGTGCAGGCCACGCTGACCTACCGGATCACCGAACCCGCCACCGCGGCCGCCCGCGTCGACTTCGGCATCGACCCCGACACCGGCGCCTGGCGCGCCGCCCCGCTCGACCAGATCGCCACCCTGCTCACCGAGACCGCCCAGCAGCACGCGCTCGGCCTGCTCGCCCGCACCCCGCTCGCCGCCGCGCTGGTCGACGGCGTCAGCACCGTCCGCGACCGGATGGCCGCCGGGCTCGGCGCCGAACCGCGGATCGCCGAGACCGGCCTCGCCGTGATCGCCGTCCGTGTCGTCGCACTGCGCCCCGAACCGGAGGTGGAGCGCGCCCTGCGCACCCCCGCCCGCGAGCTGGTCCAGCAGGAGGCCGACCGGGCCACCTTCGAGCGGCGCGCCGTCGCCGTCGAGCACGAGCGCGGCATCGCCGAGAACGAGCTCGCCAACCAGATCGAACTGGCCCGGCGGGAGAAGCAGCTGATCACCCAGCGGGGCGCCAACGCGCGGCTCCAGGCCGAGGACGAGGCGGTCGCCGACCGGGTCCGCGCCGAAGCCGAGGCCGAACGCCGCACCCGGCTCGCCACCGCCGAGGCCGAAGCCGCCCGCGCCCTCTCCGGCGCGGAGGCCGACGCCGCCCGCGCGCTCGGCGCCGCGAAGGCCGCTGCCGAGGCCGCCTGGCTCACCGCCCACCAGCAGGCCGACCCGGCCGTGCTGCGGGCGCTCGCCCTGATGCGGCTGGCCGAGCACCTGCCGCAGATCGACAGCGTCACCGTCACCCCGGACCTGCTCACCGGGCTGCTCGCCAAACTCGCCGGCCCGGCGGGTGAGCGGTGACGCTCGCCCCCCGGGCGGTCCTGGTGCACCGCCGCACGGAGTACGAGGAGCTGCTCGCCCACCACGGCACGCCCGGGCAGGCCGCGTTCTTCCTCTCCTCGCGCGGCCGGTCCGTCACGGAGGTCGAGCACCGTCACCACCGGCAGGCCGAGGCGCTCGCCCGGGCCGCGGCCGCCGTCCCCCTGGACTGGCGGCGCACCCGGGTCGAGCGGGCCGACCTGCCGCGCTTCCTGTTCGAGCCGGAGGACGTGGTGGTCGTGGTCGGCCAGGACGGGCTGGTCGCCAACGTCGCCAAGTACCTCGACGGCCAGCCGGTCATCGGCGTCGACGCGGACCCGGGCCGCAACCCCGGCGTCCTGGTCCGCCACCGCGCCGACGCCCTGCCCGCCCTCCTCCCGGCCGCCGGCGCCCGCAGCGGCGCGCGGCACCTGGAGGAGCGCACCATGGTCGAGGCGGTCGCCGACGACACCCAGCGGCTGCTGGCGCTCAACGAGGTGTACGTCGGACAGCCCGGGCACCAGACGGCGCGGTACCGGCTGGCCACGGACGAGGAGTCACCGGAGCCCCAGGCCTCCTCCGGAGTGCTGGTCGGCACCGGGACGGGCGCCACCGGCTGGTGCCGGTCGGCCTGGCTGGAGCGCGGCGGACCGCTCGCCCTGCCCGAGGCGGCCGCTCCCTCGCTCGCCTGGTTCGTCCGCGAGGCCTGGCCCTCCCCCGCGACCGGCACCGGCCGGGTGCACGGGGTACTGGACGCCGGCCGGCAGCTGGTGCTGACGGTCGAGTCGGACCGCCTGGTCGCCTTCGGCGACGGCATCGAGACGGACGCGCTGGAACTCACCTGGGGGCAGAGCATCCGGCTGGGGGTCGCGGCGACCCGGCTGCGGCTGCTCGGGTGACCGGCCCGGCTCCGCGCGGCACCCGAAGCGTTCACACGCGGGATGCACAGAAGATTGTTACCTGCCGGTAAGCGCGAGTCCTGTTGCAGGACCTGATGGTGTGCGAGATTTGCCATGACCGCGTCGCGTTCGTCGCGCCGCGGGCTCCCGACACCATGACAGAAAGGCTCCCCGGTGGCAGGTATGAGACTGGTCGGCAAAGCAGCCGCCCCCGTCGTTCTGGCCGGCATAGTCCTCGCGGGCCTCGCCGGCCCGGCGGCGGCCGCCCCCGTACACCCGGCACCCGCCGTCGCGCAGACCGCGCCCCAGGCCGCGGCGCGGGCAGCGCTCTCCGCGGCGGGGGTGACCGAGAGCCAGTGGCTGGCCGACGTCCGCACGGCCCTCGCCCCGGCCCGCGGCTACATCGAGCAGCGCACCTCCGGCGCCGACGCGGCCGTCCGGCCCGCGATCGTGTTCGACATCGACAACACGACGCTCCAGTCGCACTTCCACCCGTTCAGTCAGCCCGCGGTCGGCCCCTCGCTGGACCTTGCGGCCTACGCGCACTCGCGCGGCGTCGCGGTGATCTTCATCACCGCACGCCCGGACTTCATCGACTCGCTGACCCGCTGCGCCCTCCAGCGCGCCGGCTACCCGGTGGACGGCCTGTACGGTCGCGACCTCGACGACCTCTTCCAGCCGGTCCAGGACTTCAAGACCGACCAGCGCACCGCGGTCGAGCAGCAGGGCTACACGATCATCGCCAACGTCGGCAACAACACCACCGACCTGGTGGGCGGCCACGCCGATCGGACCTTCAAGCTCCCCGACTACGACGGCCTGCTCTCCTAGCACGGCCGCGTCACCGGCGCCCCGGTGCCCGGCACCGCCCGACGGCGGTGCCGGGCGACGGCGGTGCCGGGTACCGGGCGTCAGGGCTGCCCGGTACGGCTCGCGTACACGGCGAGCACGGCCAGGTAGCGGCGGCGCACGTCCTCGCGGTCGGCCGGCTCGGTCACCGACTCCGCGCTCAACCGGTCGATCATCGCGGCCTGGCGGAGCAGCACCTGGCGCTGCGCCTCGGTCGTGGTCTCCACCATGATCTCCGCCAGCGCGTCGAGCTGGCGGATCAGTACCGCCGGCATCCCGTGGGCGGTCTGACGGATCTTCTCGAACGCGCGCTCGACCAGCCGCTCGTAGCTCACCGGCGCGGAGATCACCCGGATGTACCCGGCCGCGTCGCGGTGGACCGGGTCCGGGTGCCAGCGGGCCGCGATCCGGCACAGCCCCTCGCCGAGCCAGTCGATGCAGGTCAGGGTGGTGAAGGTGTCGTTCACCGCGGTGGACAGCGCCCGGATGGCGATCTCCACCAGCTGGTCCACCGCGAAGGCGATGTCCTGGGCGAGCGTCCTGGTCGGGCCGGTGATGTGGGCGCGGGCGAAGCTCCGCGTCACCTCGGCCGCCGCCTCCGCGGGCCAGACCGTCGCGAGCTGGTGCCCCTGCACCAGGAAGTGCCCCGGCCGGTGGTCCAGCCGGATGACGGCGTCGAGCTCGGTCGCCATCCGGACCAGCGTGCGGTGCCGGACGAACTGGAGGTAACCGCTGGCCGGCGCCGGCACGGCCGCCCCCGCCGCGTTCAGCCGGGCGTGCAGTTCGGCCGGCGGCGGCCCACGCTCAACGTCGCCGCCCGGTGCGGGCTCACCCGCCCCCGCCTCGATCGCCGCCGACAGCTCGGCCGCGATGTTGGCGATGACCCGGGGCAGCTGGATCGACGTGGCGATGTGGTGGATGAAGTAGATCAGCACCCCGAGGTCGGCCAGTACCAGGGCCATGCACACGGTGATGGACAGGTGCGGGACGAACTCTCCGTGCGAGGACGGGCCGATCACCACCAGCGCCAGCACCGCGAAGACGAACGTCCCGACGAAGGTACCCAGGGTCAGCTGGGTGGTGCGGTCCCGGATGAAGGTCCGCAGCATCCGCGGCCCGAACTGGGTGGAGGCCAGCGTCAGGGTCACGATCATGATCGAGAACACCACGCCGACGACGGTGATCAGCGCCGCCGCGATGGCGGCGAGGATCTGCCGTGCCGCGTCGGCGGTGCCGCTGATGACCCAGGTCGGCAGGGTCAGCTCACCCCGGTAGGCCGCCCGGTCCAGGGACCACGTGAGCAGGAAGAGCAGTCCGGCGAGGAGCACCTCCAGCATCGGCACCACCCACAGGTTGGTCCGCAGCGCCTCCCGGCGCCACTGCGCCTCCAGGTGGACCCCACCGATCACCTCGCCCGCCTCCAGTCCACCGCGCACCGGCCCGCCGAACGCCTGCTCACGTCAAGCGTTGGCCGACCGGGCGCCGACCGCCCGCCGGGCCGCCCGCCCGGGGGCCGGTCGGGTGGTGCCGTGCCCGGCGGCGGCAGCACCGCGGCGACGCGGCCGGGCGGATGGGACGACGAGGGGCGGGCGGGACGACGAGGGGCGGGCGACGGGCGGCAGGCGGCGGGGAGCACCAAGGGTGGCGAGGACCGCGAAGGGCTGCGAGGACCGCGAAGGGTGGGCGGCGAAGCCCCCCGGCCGTACGGAGGCTCAGAGCCCGAGCAGCCCCGGGTCCGACGCCAGGGCGAGCATCGGCTCGCGCGGGTCCGCGACCAGCCGGCGCTCCGCCAGGTCGAGGAAGCCGCCCACACAGGTCACCTCGGCGGCGAGGACGCCGTCGGCCCGGGTGACGGCCTGCACCAGTTCGAAGGTCTTCCCGGCGCCCCAGACGAAGCGGCAGCTCACCTCCACCTCGTCACCCGCGCGCAGCTCCCGCCGGTACTTGACGGTGGTCTCCAGCACCACCGGGCCGATCCCCTTGGCCAGGAGCTCGGCCTGCCGCACGCCCGCCGCCTGGAGGTACTCCCACCGGGCGTGCTCGGCGTACTGGAGGTACACCGCCTGGTTGAGGTGGCCCTGTGCGTCGGTCTCGTAGCCACGGACGGTGACCCGCACCGTGAAGTCCTGATCCGTCATGACCCGCACGCTACTCCGGACGCCGGGCCGGCAAGGCGTGGCGTCCGTCACGGATCGCCCGGCGAGCACCGGGGCCGGCAGGGGCCGGCCGAAGGGGCTACCGCAGGGTCAGGATGCGAGGGCCGTCCTCGGTGATCGCCACCGTGTGCTCGATGTGGGCGGCACGGCTGGCGTCGGTGGTGCGCAGCGTCCAGCCGTCCGGGTCGGTCGCGTAGTCGTCCCGGCCGCCGGCGGTGAGCATCGGCTCGATGGCCAGCACCAGCCCCGGCCGCAGCGGGTATCCGCGCCCCGGGCGGCCCTCGTTGGGCACGTGCGGCTCCTCGTGCATCCGCCGGCCGATGCCGTGCCCGCCGAACCCCTCCGGCAGCCCGTAGCCGGCCCCGCGCGCCACGCCGGCGATCGCGTGTGCGATGTCGCCGGTCCGGTTGCCGGCCACCGCCGCCGCGATACCCGCCTCCAGCGCGCGGCGGGTGGTGTCGATCAGCTGCTCGTCCTCCGGCCGCGGCATCCCCACCGTGAAGCTGACGGCGGCGTCGCCCGCCCAGCCGTCCAGCACGGCCCCGCAGTCGATGCTCACCAGGTCGCCGTCCCGCAGCCGGTAGCCGTCCGGGATGCCGTGCACCACGGCGTCGTTGACGGAGGCGCAGATCACCGCCGGGAACGGCACCGGCGCGAACGACGGCCGGTAGCCGAGGAACGGTGACGTCGCCCCGGCGGCGCGGAGCACCTCGCGGGCCACCTCGTCCAGCTCCAGCAGGCTCACCCCGACGCCCGCCGACTTCTCGACCGCCGCCAGTGCGTCCGCGACCACTCGCCCGGTCTCCCGCATCCCCGCGAGTGCCGCCTCCGACTTGAGCTCGACCATGCCGCTGATCCCCTCGATCCGTACAGCCAATTCTTATACCGGTATATCTATCACGGTTGCGGCGGTATTAGTATCGGCACATGGTGAGGACCCCGCTGACCCCCTGGGAGCGCGAACGCGGCGAGCGCTTCGGCGCCCTGCTGCGCGAGGCGCGTGGCACACGGAGCATGGTCGAGGTGGCGGCCGCGGCCGGCATCTCCTCCGAGACCCTCCGCAAGATCGAGACGGGCCGCGCCCCCACGCCGGCCTTCTTCACCGTCGCCGCCCTCGCCCACGCGCTCGGCCTCTCCCTCGACGACCTCGCCGAGGCCAGCGCCCTCCCGGAGGACGGCGAGGCGCTCACCGCGTAGGCGACGGCCCCCGGAGATCCGCCCCGGGCGTCCCCCTGCCGCTCTGCCGGGGTGCGGCTCTGGCCCGGGACGCCGGGGGTGCCGGGGGCCCCGAGGTGCCGGCAGCCTCGCCGGGTTCCCGGCGCCGGGTCAGCCCCGTCCGTGCTCGGTCCAGGAGCGGAGCTTCTCCGGGTTGCGGACCGCCCAGATGCTCGTGATGCGGCCTCCGGTGAGGCTGAACGCCGCCACCGTCACGGTGACACCGGCGACCTGGGCGACCAGGCCGGGCCGGCCGTTGACCCTCCGCTCCAGGAGCGTCAGCCCCGGGGCCTTCCCGGCGATGTGGATCAGGTATTGGGCGATGCGCTCGCTGCCCTCGACCGGGCGCAGGACGGCGCCGACCAGACCGCCGCCGTCGGCGACCATCGTGGCGTCGGGGTCGAGCAGACCCACGAGGGCCTCGATGTCCCTGGCCTCCCACGCCTCCTTGAAGTGCCGCACCAGACCGGCCTGCCCGGCCGCCGGCCCCGGCGGAGCCTGCGCGGCGCGAACACGCCGACGGGCCGAGGAGGCCAGCTGCCGGCAGGCCGCGGGCGTCCGGCCGACGACCTCTGCGACCTCGGCGAAGGGGTAGCGGAAGACGTCGTGCAGGATGAACGCCACGCGTTCGGCCGGAGTCATCGACTCCAGCACGACCAGGAAGGCCATGGTCACCGACTCGTCCAGGGTGATCCGGTCGGCGGGGTCGGCCGGCTCGGCCCTGCCGCCGCCCGCCTGCCCGCTGAACCACTCCGTGCGGTCGGGCAGTGGCTCCGGTATCCATGCACCGACGTAGCGCTCGCGGCGGGCGCGCGCCGAACCGAGCACGTCCAGGCAGATGCGGCCGGCGACCGTCGTCAGCCAGGCGCCGGGCGACTCGACGGCCTCCTGCCGCTGCCGCGACATCGCGTACCAGCGGGCATAGGTCTCCTGCACGGCGTCCTCGGCCTCGGCCAGCGAACCGAGCAGCCGGTAGGCGAGATTGAGCAGATGGCGCCGCTCGTCGACGATCACGCTCTGGCCCGGCTCGGACCGGGTCTCGGATGGGGTGTTCATGGCTGTGCCCGCTCCCTGGTTCTTCTCGTCCGCGTCCGCTCTCGCCACTGCGACGGATCACCGCACCGGACTGTCCGGCCGGCGCTTCACCTCACATTCCGCGGGCCTGCGTCGTCGGACTGGCGAGACAGTACCGATCCACCGCCGCGAGGCAGAAGAGGGGACCGCATCATGGCCACACGGACGACGGCCGCACCGAACAGGGTGACGTTCCTGCAGGTGGCGATCGCCCTGCAGACCCTGGCCATCTTCTTCCAGGCGGCCACCGCCGGACTGCTGCTGACCTCGCCTCAGGGCGAGACGCTGCACAGCGCCGGAGCGCGCGTGATGTACGGCGCCTCGATGGTGTACGTGCTCGCCGCGATCCTGGCGTGGCGGCCCGGCGGCGGGCCTGGCCGCCCCATCCTGTACGCGTCCGGCTTCCTCGTACTCGCCTCGGTACAGGTGGTGCTGGGCATCGCGCACAAGCCCTCGCTCCACGTGCCCCTGGGCGTCCTGATGTTCGGCCTGAGCGTGCCGGCGCTGGGCCAGGTGCTGTTCACCCGCCCGCCGGAGCGCTCCGGCGCCCGGTCGTAGTCGCGCCCTGCTCCGGACCGCGGTCACGGCCTGACGCGGTCGTGCTCCGACGCGGTCACGGCCTGACGCGTGCCCGCCGGCGACGGCGCTGCCGGGCACGCGTTCCCACCGCCGTCACGGCGACGGCGCGGCCACCCGCGGTGGAACAGTCCTCGACGGATCGTCACACCTCGGTGAACCGTCGCGGTCACAGCACTAGAGCGCCGTGCGGGCCAGCCAGTGGTCCAGCAGCGCGCGGTCTCCCGTCACCGTCACGCGGTCGTCCTCCGGCGGCACGCGGCGTGAGAACAGCAGCATGAGGTCCGCCACGGCCCCCGACACCAGCACGTCGGCCTCGTCGGCCGGCCCGCGCTCCCACCGCGGGCCGGCGGGCGTCCTGGTGATCACCCAACCTTTCATGGACGCCGGCCGGAACCCGATCCGCTCGCCCCGGCCGCGCAGCTCGGCGACGGCCGGCCTGGCCGTCGCAAGGGCCGGCGTCGAGAGCAGGTCCAGGTTCTCGCTGATCACGTCGGCCGCGAGGTCGTCGGCGATCCCGAACGCGGTGTCCGTCGCAGACGCCGCGTCGTAGTGGTGGACGCAGGTGTCACTCATCATCCTGCGCAGGCAGAAGACGGCCGGCCGCGGCCCGACGAACGTGTGCGTCCCGGTGTCCGCGCCGCTCTCCCGGATGGCACGGACCAGCTCCTCCGCGCCCTCGCGCAGCCACCGGGCCCACCCGTCCGGGGCTCCGGGATCGGCCTGCCGCGGGTCGGGGGCGGGCAGCCGCTCCCCCGTGCGCACGAGTGCGGCCGCCCACCGGTGCTCCTGGCCCACGTGCCCGACGAGGGTCCGCAGCGGCCAGTGCGGACAGGTGGGCACCGCGGTATCCGGGTCCCGCCCGGCGACCGCACGGGCGAACCCTCCGGTCTGCTCCCGCAGGCCCTCCACGAGCCGTGCGGTGTCCAGGGTCGACGTCATCACGAAAGCTCCTCTCACGGGGTGACGCCGGTACGGTAGAACCTCCAGTCCGGTGGAGGTTCAAGTGCCTTTGCTCGATGAGACGCTCGGAATCGGCGACCTGGCCCGGCTGACCGGTGTGCCGGTGCGGACCGTCCGCTTCTACTGCGACGAGGGCATCGTCGACTCGGTGCGCAGCACGGGCGGGCACCGCAGGTTCGACCGGGCGGCCGTGGAGCGGCTCCTCCTGGTCCGGCGGTTGCGCGGGCTGGGGCTCGGGCTGCCCGCCGTCCGGCACGTGCTCGCCGGCGACCGCTCCGTGGCGGAGGTCGTCGCGGCCGAGCGGGCCGCGCTCGACGTGCGGCTCGCAGATCTGGCCTGGCGGCGGGCCTCGCTGCGCGCGGTCGAGGAGGCCGGACCGGCCGACCGGGCGGCGCGGCTGGAGCTGCTGGCCGCCGTGCAGGACGGGGCTGCCGCCCGCGACGCGCTGGTCGATTTCTGGCGGCGCGCGATGGTCTCCCCGGTCTCCGAGGCGATGCTCACCGCGTTCGTGACCATGGCCGTGCCCGAGCCGCCCGCCGACCCGACCCCGCCGCAGGTGGTGGCATTCGCCGAGCTGTTCGTCCTGGCCGGCGACCGGCAGCTGAGAGGCGGCCTGCTGGCCATGGCCCGGGCCAACGCCGAACTGGTCGCCGACGAGGCCGAGTTGTTGCTCGGGATCGGCGAGGCGTGCGCGCTCGCCCGGCCCGTGGTGCGGGCGGGCGAGCCGCCCCGCGCGGGCCCCGAACTCGACCGGTTCGTCGCGGCGCACGCCTCGGTGCGCGGCGGCAGCGACACCCCGCCGTTCAGGGGCCTGCTGCTGGCCCACGTGGCCGCCGACCGCGTCCCCGGGATGCGCCGCTACTGGCGGCTCGTGACCGAGGCCGGCGGCGACCGGGCCAGCCTCGGCGCGGTCCATCTGTGGCTGACCGACTCGCTCGAACGCTCCGTGCGGGCCGGCGCTACCGCCGGGGCGGGGAGCGCGGGACCGACGGCGGCTCCGCCGGCCCCGGACAGCGCGCCAGACGACTGACTCGGAAGGCGGGTTGGCCCCAGGCGCCATGCGGCGGGGTGGGGCCTGGCCGTCCCGGACGACGAGCGCCCGCCTCACCCCGGGCGGGCCCTGGGCGGTGCCGCCGGGCTCCTGGCCTCCCGGGGGCGGGCACCGAGGGAGGCGGTTCCCCGGTGCGCGGGTGAACGGCCGGCCGGTGGGGCGGCCGGCCGTTCACCCGGCGGCCGGTCAGGCCGTGACGCCGCCGTCGAGGACGAGGTCGGCGCCGACGGTGTAGGCGGCTTCCGGGGAGGCGAGGTGGAGGACGGCGGCGGCGATCTCCTCCGGGGTTCCGGCGCGGCCCACGGGGACCTGGGCCTTCATGCGGTCGGCCTTGTCGGTGGCGTTCTCGCCGGGACGGGTGGACATGGTGGTCTCGACCGGGCCGGGGCTGACGGAGTTGATCCGGACGCCGTCGGCGATGTGGTCGCGCGCGGCGGCGCGGGTCAGGGTGGCGACGGCGGCCTTGGTGACGGCGTAGGCCCCGAGGCCGGCCAGGCGCATGTGGGTGCCGAGGTTGGACGAGATGTTGACGATGGCGCCGCCGCCGTTCTCGCGCATCCGGGCGATCTGGTGCTTCATGGCGAGCCAGGTGCCGGTCAGGTTGGTGTCGATCAGGCGCTGCCAGTCCTCCTCCTCGACGTCCGCCAGCGGGGCGGGGGTGCCGAGGATGCCGGCGTTGTTGACGGCGACGTCCAGGGTGCCGAAGTACTCGACGGTCTCCCGGACGAGGCGGGCGGCGTCGCCGCTCTTCGCGACGTCCCCGATGAGGGCGACGGCCTTGCCGCCCTCGCCCTCGATCAGGGCGACGGTCTCGGCGAGCGAGCTCTCCGTGCGGCCGGCGACGGCGACGCGGGCTCCCTCCCGGGCGAAGGCGAGGGCGACCGCGCGGCCGATGCCGCTACCGCCACCGGTGACCAGGACGGACTTGTCGGCGAATCGGGTGGTCATGCTGAGTACTCCTCGGTGCGTGTGAGCTGGCGCTCTGAACGGGTGGATCGGATCAGGAGGGCGACCGCCGTGGCGGTCAGGGCGAGCCCCGCCGCGGCGGCCGCGAAGGCGGCGGCGTAGCCGCCGACCACGGTCGGGCGGGTGGCGGCGAGCGCCATCAGGGCGGCGACGCCGGTGGTGGGGCCGAGTTCCATCGCGGTGTTGAGGACACCCGCCGCGAGGCCGGTGCGCTCGGGCGGAACGCCGCCGGTGGCGAGCACCGCCGCGCCGGCGAAGGCCGGACCGGCGCCGGCGGGCAGCAGGAGCAGGCCGGGCAGCAAACCGGTGGTGTACGGGCTGCCGGGGGCGAGGCCGGCCAGCAGGGCCAGTCCGGCGGCGGCCACGGCCAGACCACCGGCGGTGACGGCGGCGGCGCCGTACCGGGCGGTGAGCGGTGCGGCCAGGCGGCCGGCCAGGAGCAGCGCCGCGGCGTACGGCAGGAAGGCGGCGGATGTCGCCAACACGCCCCATCCGCGGACCTGTTGGAGGTAGAGCGGGAGCAGCAGGAAGGCCAGGGCGGTGCCGGCGGCGGTCGCCATGACGGCGGTCAGGGCGGTGGCCCGGCGGCGGTCGGCGAGGAAGCCCGGCGGCAGCAGCGGGTCGGCGGTACGGCGTTCGGCGGCGGCGAAGGCGAGCAGCAGGGCCGCTCCGACGGCCAGCGGACCGAGGACGAGGGGTGTGCGCCAGCCGTGTTCGCCGGCGGCGACGAGGCCGTAACCGGCCGCGCAGACACCGGTGGTGGCGAGAGCGGCGCCGCGCAGGTCGAGTGCGGACGCGGTGGTGCGGACCGGCCGGGCGGGCGGGAGCAGCCGGCCGGAGAGGGCGACGAGCACGGGCACGGCGAACAGCCACCGCCAGGAGGCCCAGGCGGTGACCGCTCCGGAGAGCAGGCTCCCGGCGGTGGCGCCGAGGACGGAGAGTCCGCCCCAGGTGGCCATCGCCCTTCCGTAGGCGGTGGGTTGGGGGAAGAGCGCCCGGACCACCGCGACCGCCGCCGGGGCCGCGAGGGCGGCGCCGACGCCCTGCGCGAACCGCGCCGCGAGCAGGAGCGGGAAGGTCGGGGCGGCGACGGAGGCGGCCGAGGCGGCGGCGAGCAGCAGCAGGCCCGCGCGCAGCATCCGGCGGCCGCCGTGCCGGTCGGCGAGCCGGCCGCCGAGCAGGAGCAGGGAGCTGAAGGAGAGTCCGTAGGCGGCGCTGAGCAGGAGGACGCCGGAGGG
Source organism: Kitasatospora sp. NPDC032757 (assembly GCF_055579305.1). Lineage (NCBI taxonomy): Bacteria > Bacillati > Actinomycetota > Actinomycetes > Kitasatosporales > Streptomycetaceae > Kitasatospora > Kitasatospora sp. NPDC032757. The sequence continues at coordinate 34,478 of NZ_JBVINN010000047.1, forward strand.
GCCGAGGCCGAACTCCCGGGCCACCAGGGGCAGGGGGACGGAGAGGATCATGATCGTGAAGACCAGCGTCGCCTGGACGGCGCCGAGCAGCGCGAAGGCCGACCGCGCACGCCCGGGCCGCGCCGAGCCCGGCCCCACCGTGTCCGGCCGCACGGAAGCCGACTGCACCGTGCCCGGCCGCGCGGACGCCGACCCGGCGAGAGCCGACCCGGCAGAGCCCGGCCGTAAGGACAGCGGAACCATTGAAACCCCCCTTACTATATTTACCGTTCGATCCAGAATCTGGACCGGCGAAAACGGCGGCCACCGGGCCACCCGAAACAACTCAGTCCAGCAGCTCGAGCGCCTGCTCCGCCGCGTCGTCCAGACGGGCCGCACCGCCGCCGGCCTTGCCGATCACCCGCATGCCCTGCAGCAGCACCAGCAGCATCCGCGCCAGCGCCCGCGGGTCGCGCCCCGCGGGCAGCTCCCCCTGCGCCTCGGCGCGGACCAGGGCGGCCGTCAGCGCCGTCTCCAGGTGGCCGAGGCTCGCCGCCACCCGGCGGGCCGCACCCGGGTCGTGCGGGGCGAGTTCGACCGCCGTGTTGGTGACGAAGCAGCCGCGCCGGAGCCCGCCGTCACCGTCCTCGGCGGCCTCCCGCGCATAGCGGCGGACCAGCCCGCGGACGGCCGGCAGCACCGGGCCGGGCTGCGACAGCTCGGCCAGCAGAGCCGGATCGCACTGCTCGCCGTAGCGCTCCAGCGCACGCAGGTACAGCTCGCGCTTGCTGCCGAAGGTGGCGTAGATGCTGGCACGGGCGATCCCCAGCCCGTCGACCAGGTCGGCCATCGAGGTGGCCTCGTAACCGCGCCGCCAGAACAGCTCGAGAGCCGACTGGAGGGCGGCGTCGGGATCAAATGCCTTGGTCCGCGCCATGACTGAACCCTAGTCATATCGAGACCGCTCGGTCAAGAAAGGCCGAAGCCCCAGGATGTCACTTCGGGCACAGCCTATTTGACGGAGCGTTGTCAAATACTGGCGGCGAGGTTACCCTTTCCGCCGTTTCTTGCTTCCCGTCCCCTCCCCACTGGAGACCTGCCCCCATGCCGATAGCCCTGCAACAGGCGCTAGACTCCGCCCGGCCATTCGTTCTGACGGCCTTTCGGGCCGTCGTCGGACTGCTCTTCGCCTGCCACGGCGCCGCCTCGCTCTTCGGCGTGTTCGGCGGCGCCAAGGGCGGCGGCACCGTCCCGGCCGGCCAGTGGCCCGGCTGGTGGGCCGCGCTGATCCAGCTCGTCGGCGGCGTGCTGGTGCTGGCCGGCCTCGGTACCCGGATCGCGGCGCTGATCTGCTCCGGTTCGATGGCCTACGCGTACTTCACCGTCCACCAGGAGCACGCGCTGCTGCCGCTGCAGAACGGCGGCGAGCCCTCGGTGATGTTCTGCTGGGCGTTCCTGGCGATCGCGGCGCTCGGCTCCGGGCCGTTCGCACTGGACCGGCTCTTCACCGGGCGGACGTCCGGCCAGGACGCCCACACCGGGCGCACCGGCCACGCCGGGCAGAGCTCGCAGCCGACCCCGGCGGCCTGACCGGCGAGGGGGGGGGGGGGGGGGGGGGGGCGGCGGGCGGGTGGGGGGCGTGTGGGGGGAGGGCGGGGAGGGGGGGGGAAGAGGGGGTAGAGGGAACGGGGGGGGCCCGGGGGGGGGGGGGGGACCCCCCCCCCCCCCCTCCCCCCCCCCCCCCCCCCGCTCCCGTACGTCACCCGGCCAGGTACCGCTCCACCGCGGCCACCTTGGAGGTGAGCCCGTCGGTGACCCCGGCCCGGTCGTCGATCTTGATGACGGTGCTCACCCTGCCGCTGTACGCCTTCACCGCCTCGATCGCCTCACGGATCACCGGCATCACCTCGTCCCACTCCCCCTCGACGCTGGTGAACATCGCGTCGGTGCGGTTCGGCAGCCCGCTCGCGCGGACCACCCGGACGGCGGCGGCCACCGCCTCCCCCACCTCCTCGCCGACCCCCAGCGGGGTGACCGAGAATGCTGCGATCACGGTTCTGCTCTCCTCTCCCGGACGACTGGCCACGGCACCCCGGCCCGACGGGCCACCGGGCGCCGCGATCAGGCTAGGCCCTGCGCGGCCGACACCCCGTCAGACCACCGTCGGCAGCGGCGGATCGACCGCCAGCGGGGCGGAGCTGCGGGCTCGGTGCTGGGCGGCCCAGGCGGCGAGGGCCACCGTGCAGGCGTGGTCCAGGTGGCGCAGCCCCGACCAGTCCAGCTCGACCGGGCGGTCGGCGGGCAGCCGCTCCAGCGCGTCCAGCAGCCGGGGCAGCCGCAGGAAGGTCGCGTTTCCGCTCAGCCGGACCCGCATCAGCGGCCCCTCGCCGGTCACCGCGCCCGCCGCGCCGTCCCGGGCCGGCAGCTCCTCGACGCCGATCTGCAGGTGCGAGGTCTGCCAGGCCGACTTGACCACCGCCAGGCCGATCCCGATCAGCACGCCCTCGAACAGGTCGGTGCCGATGACCGCGACCGCCGTCACCGCCAGCACCACCGCCTCGCCCCGGTGGTCCCGGCAGAGCCCGGTGATCCGCCGGACCGGAACGAGCTTGGCGCCCGCGTGCACCAGGACGGCGGCCAGCGCGGTCAGCGGCACCAGGCCGAGCGCGCCCGGCAGCAGCGCGGTGAACAGCAGCAGCCAGAACCCGTGCAGCACGCGCGAGGCCTTCGTCCGGGCGCCGGCCTGGACGTTGGCCGCGCTGCGGACGATCACCGCCGTCATCGGGAGGGCGCCGAGCAACCCGCAGAGCGTGTTGCCGACGCCCTGGGCCGTCAGCTCGCGGTCGTAGTCGGTACGCGGGCCGTGGTGCATCCGGTCCACGGCGGCGGCACTGAAGAGCGTCTCGGCGGAGGCGATCAGGGTGAAGGCGAGGATGGTGCCGAGGCCGGCCGTGCTCGCCAGGGCGCCGAGCGCGCCGCGGTCCGGCAGCTGCGCCACGTCCAGCAGGCCGGAGACCCGGACCCGGGCCACCGGGAGGCCCGCGGCAGCGGTGACGGCGGCGGCGAGACCGACGGCGGCCAGCGGTGCGGGGACGGCCCGGGCCACCCGGGCCGGCAGGTACGTCCAGAGGACGAGCACCAGCAGGGTGCCGGTGCCGAGCGCCACCGCGCTCGGGGTGGCCGCGCCGGTGACGGCGTCGCGCAGCAGCACGGGCAGGCCGGCGATCTTCTCCGGGCCGGTGGCGGGCGCCCTGCGGTCGGCGAGCGCGTACAGCTGACCGAAGAGCAGGGTCAGGCCGATGCCCGCCAGCATGCCGTGCACCACGGACGCGGACATCGCCCGGAACCAACGGCCGAGACGCAGCGCGCCCATGGCCAGCTGGAGCAGGCCGGTGGCGAGCACCAGGACGCCGAGCGCGCCGGCGCCGTACTCCTGGACGGCCTCGTAGACCAGGACGGTCAGGCCGGCCGCCGGTCCGCTGACCTGGAGGCTGCTGCCGGGCAGCGCGCCGACGACCAGGCCGCCGACGATCCCGGTGACCAGCCCGAGCTCGGCGGGGACGCCCGAGGCGACGGCCACGCCCACGCAGAGCGGCAGGGCGACGAGGAAGACCACCAGCGAGGCCGGCAGGTCGAAGCGCCAGGGCACGGCGCGCAGCGCGGCGGCCGGGGCGTGATGGTGCAACGAGCGGCCCGGGAGGGCGCGGCCCGGCGGGGCGCTGCGGCGCGGCGGGGCGTCGCGCCGCGGGCCGCCCGGCGGGCTCTTGCGGCGGCGGGGCAGGCGGCTCACCGGACCGTCGCCGGGGTGCGAAGGGGGCGAAGGGGGCAAAGGCTGTGAAGGGGGCGGACGGGGGGACGGGAGCGGGGACGGCAGGCGGGTCGGTGCATGGGTGCGTTCCTTCCGCGCACCCGCCGGAGGGCGGGCGCGCCGCTGGGAGGGAGACGTCCGGACACGTCGGGGCGGCGGCCCGGGCGGTCGGCGGGGAGGCACGGGAGGTTCGGCGGGGGGACCGGACAGGTCGGTGGGAGACCGGACAGGTCGGCGGGAGGCACGGGAAGTCCAGCGGGAGAACCGGGCAGGTCGGCGGGGACCACGGCGCCTCGGCGGGGCAGTCGGCGGGACCCGACGGCCGGAGCTCCCCGCTCCCCGACCGATCCCAAACCCCCCTGCAACAGCCCGAGTTGAACATGGAAACCATGACGGGCCCGGCGTGCCACCGACGGTACCCAGGGGTCCGGGTCGGGCCAACCTCACACACCAGGCCTTCACCCCGGCGGCACACCGGGGCCGCTTTTCGGCCCGGATCGGGACTTCCGGAGGGTACGCACGTTCGCACGTCGCGCAGGTGCACGAACGAGAGCACTCCCGCAAGGCCGGCACTTTGCAGGAAGGGACGACGGGCACCCCTGGCCCGGCGCCGCGGGCTGGAGGAACGGGCGATGGATCGGCCGCCCCCACCGTGACAGCCTGGCCGAACGGCCGGAACCCCACCCCGGCACACCCCCGCTCGGGCCGCCCGCCACCCGCGACCTGCGGCTTCCGCCGAGCGGCCGGCTTACACATTCTGTTGAAAGTCCCCTTGACGCCCCGACAGGCACCGCCTTACTTTGTTTCCGCATACAGAAACCGTTCTTCCGTATGGTGGAATTCTGGAGATGAGCCCTCCGACCCACTGCGGGCCGACGCAGGAGAAACCCGATGCCTCGTATGACAGCCGCCCGCGCGGCAGTGGAGATCCTCAAGCTCGAAGGCGTTGAGGTCGCGTTCGGCGTGCCGGGCGCAGCGATCAACCCGTTCTACAAGGCCCTCAAGGAAGGCGGCGGCATCCGGCACACGCTGGCCCGGCACGTCGAGGGCGCCTCCCACATGGCGGAGGGCTACACCCGCGCCAAGGCCGGCAACATCGGTGTCTGCATCGGCACCTCCGGCCCGGCCGGCACCGACATGATCACCGGCCTCTACTCGGCGATCGCCGACTCGATCCCGATCCTGTGCATCACCGGCCAGGCCCCGGTCTCCAAGCTGCACAAGGAGGACTTCCAGGCCGTCGACATCGCCTCGATCGCGAAGCCGGTCACCAAGAAGGCCACCACCGTGCTGGAGGCCGCGCAGGTCCCGGGCGTCTTCCAGGAGGCCTTCCACCTGATGCGCTCGGGCCGTCCGGGCCCGGTCCTCATCGACCTGCCGATCGACGTCCAGCTGACCGAGATCGAGTTCGACCCGGAGACCTACCAGCCGCTGCCGGTCTACAAGCCGCAGGCCACGCGGGCGCAGGCCACGAAGGCGCTGCAGTTCCTGCTGGAGTCCGAGCGCCCGCTGATCGTCGCCGGCGGCGGCATCATCAACGCCGACGCCTCCGACCTGCTGGTCGAGTTTGCCGAGCTGACCGGCGTGCCGGTCATCTCCACCCTGATGGGCTGGGGCACCATCCCCGACGACCACGAGCTCAGCGCCGGCATGGTCGGCGTCCAGACCTCGCACCGCTACGGGAACGCGACCTTCCTGGAGTCGGACTTCGTCCTCGGCATCGGCAACCGCTGGGCCAACCGCCACACCGGTTACAACCTGGAGGCGTACACCAAGGGCCGCAAGTTCGTCCACGTCGACATCGAGCCCACCCAGATCGGCAAGATCTTCCCCCCGGACTACGGCATCGCCTCCGACGCCAAGGCCGCGCTGGAGCTCTTCATCGACATCGCCAAGGAGCTCAAGGCCGAGGGCAGGCTGCCGGACTTCAGCGCCTGGGCCGGGTCCGCCCAGGAGCGCAAGGCCACCCTGCAGCGCCGCACGCACTTCGACGACATCCCGATGAAGCCGCAGCGCGTCTACGAGGAGATGAACAGGGCGTTCGGCCCGGAGACCCGCTACGTCACCACCATCGGCCTCTCCCAGATCGCCGGCGCGCAGATGCTGCACGTCTACAAGCCGCGCAACTGGATCAACTGCGGCCAGGCCGGCCCGCTCGGCTGGACCATCCCGGCCGCGATCGGTGCCGCCGTCGCCGACCCCGAGACCCCGATCGTCGCGCTCTCGGGCGACTACGACTTCCAGTTCATGATCGAGGAGCTGGCGGTCGCCGCCCAGCACAAGGTCCCCTACGTCCACGTCCTCGTGAACAACGCGTACCTGGGCCTGATCCGCCAGGCGCAGATCGGCCTGGACATCAACTTCCAGGTCAACCTCGAGTTCGAGAACATCAACACCCCGGAGCTCGGCGTCTACGGCGTCGACCACGTCAAGGTCGCCGAGGGCCTGGGCGTCAAGGCCATCCGCGTCACCGACCCGAACGAGCTGGGCGCCGCCTTCGAGGAGGCCAAGAAGCTCGCCGCCGAGCACAGCGTCCCGGTCGTGGTCGAGGCCATCCTGGAGCGCATCACCAACATCTCGATGAGCAAGACCGTCGACATGAGCAACGTGACCGAGTTCGAGGAGCTCGCCACCCTGCCGGAGCACGCTCCGACGGCGATCAAGCCGCTGGCGCTGTAGCCCGCGCTGTAGTCCGCGCAGTGATCCGGTACGCGGCCGGCCGGGGTCGAGGGGACCTCGGCCGGCCCGGCGGCGTGCTCACCGTCCTCACCGGCCGCGACTCCGCCAAGGCCCGCCGGATCCGGTCCGCCGGCCGGTTCGCGCTCTGCGCCCAGCAGGAGGAACCGCCCTGCCGGTACGTGAGCGTCGAGGGCCCGGTGATCGCGGTCGAGGACGCGGTCGACCCCGCCGAGCGGGCCGCGATGGCCCACCGCTACATGCCGCCCGCCACCGCCCGCGCCTACCTCGCCGCCACCACCGGGCAGCTGACCGCCGACATCGCCATCCGGATGCGGCCCGAACGCTGGCAGAGCGCCGACTTCGCCGCCGTCGCCGCCCGCTTCGACGCGCAGATCCCCCCGGCCCGCGCGGAACACCCGTAGCCCTGTCGTGGTTGGGGGAGGCGGGGCGGCTACCGTTCCGTGACGAGTCCTGTCCCGACACCGACCATCCGAAGGGGACTTCCGTGAGCCTGTACGACATCCCGCTGCGCACCCTGTCCGGCGAGGCCGCCTCGCTGGGCGACTACAAGGGCAAGGCGCTGCTGATCGTCAACGTCGCCTCCAAGTGCGGCCTGACGCCCCAGTACGCCGGTCTGGAGCGGCTCCAGGAGCGCTACGCCGCGCGCGGCTTCACCGTGCTGGGCTTCCCGTCCAACCAGTTCGCCGGGCAGGAGCCGGGCAGCGCCGAGGAGATCCAGACCTTCTGCTCCACCACCTACGGCGTCTCCTTCCCGCTCTTCGACAAGGCGGACGTCAACGGCGACGACCGCCACCCGCTGTACGCGGTGCTGACGCAGACCGCCGACGCCGAGGGCAAGGCCGGGGACGTCGCCTGGAACTTCGAGAAGTTCCTCGTCTCCCCCGACGGCACGGTGACGGCCCGCATCCGCCCGCGCACCGAGCCGGAGTCGGACGAGGTCATCGCCGCGATCGAGGCCGTCCTGCCGGCCTGACCGCACGCCGCACGAAGAGCCCGGGGCACCTGCCCCGGGCTCTTCGGCGTCCGCGCTCAACCCTGGCAGGGGTGCATTGGTGCTTGATCGGCCCTTGTTCAGGCTGCTTGTTGGCAACTGCGAGTGAAGTGCCGACAGGCTCTTCGCCGCTCATGGACCAGTCGTGGACCACGGGGCGTGCTCGTGTCATGCGCGGTTCGCTATGGCGCACGTGAAGGCGAAGGGTGCCCGCGTGGTCCATGCGGCCGCCCTCGGCGGCTTCTGCCAGGGTCCACTCGCCGGTGACTACGGAGGCGCACTTCGGCCACGCCGACCAGGACCAGTCGATGTCGCCCGAGCAACAGGAGCACTGGGAGCGGACGCTCACCGGGGCCGGCGTCACCCGCCGCTGCGAGGTCTACCCGGTGGCGAGCCACGGCTACACGTAGTCCGACACCTCCGGATTCGACCCCGCGGTGGCGGCGGCTTCGGGCCCCGCTCCGGCTCTTCTCGGGGTGTTGCGCACCGCCCGACGCGCCCCTAGCGTGTGCGACCGTTGGTCCATTTCGCGGAGGAGGCTCGTCCTGATGAACCGTCATGTCAGAACCGCGGCACGCGCGATTCTCGCGGCCGGCCTGCTCGTCGCCGGTACGCTCGTCGGCGCATCACCGGCGGCGGCCGCTGCGGCGCCGACGGCGCTGCCCGCGTCCGAATACACCCTCACCGCGGACTACCACCGGTTCGACACGCTCAACTCGGCCCTGGTCACGGCGCTGGGGACCTCTGCCGTGCACACGGTGATGGAGCATGCGAACCACGACCGGCAGGCACTCCCCGCGTCCTTCTCCGTCGGCGGCCTGTCCACCGGCTTCCGGTTCGACGACGGCGACAACTCCGACTGCCAGAGCTTCCCGCAGGGCATCACAACGAGCCGGGACGCCGTGGGGACCGCGGACAGCGGCAACTACGACGGCCATCAGCTCGTGCTGGTGAGCTGGTACACCAAGGACGGATGCGGCGGTGCCCAGCAGCGCAGTCGGATCACCCTGGTCGACTGGGACGCCACCTATCCCAACACCTACCGCAAGATCCTCCTGGTGGAGCCGACCGGCACCGCGGCGGCACCGGACTTCAAGGACATCCCGATCCACGCGGGCGGCGTCTCGTGGTACGGCAACTACCTCTACGTCGCCGACACCGGGCATGGCATGCGCGTCTTCGACATGCGCAAGATCCTCAACACCGACTCCGGCGGCAGCGCCGACCAGATCGGCCGCCAGTCCGAGACCGTCTACTACGCCCACAACTACGCCTACGTGCTGCCCCAAATCGGCACGGTCACGTCGCAGACGACCTCCGACGACAACCTGGTGTGGTCGTCGATCTCCCTCGACCGGGTCAGCAAGTCGATCGTCATGACGGAGTACACCTGCCAGTCGGGCTGCACCGACTACCCCAACCGCCCGCCGAGGGCAGTCCGCTTCCCGTTCGCATCCGGGGCGACGACGTTCGCCGCGACGACGACCGCCGGTCAGGCCCTCCGACTGCCCTGGTACAACCTCAACGGCGTGGCCTCCCACAATGGCCGGTGGTGGTTCAACTCCTCGGGGCAGAAGAAGCTCTACTACTGGACCCCGACCGCAGGCCCCTCCACCTTCGCCTGGGTGGGCGGCGGCGAGAGCCTCTCCTACTGGGAGGACACCACCAGCCCCGACCTGCTGTGGTCGCTGCAGGAGACCACGGGCGGACGCAACGTCTTCGCCGTCACCCAGGCCACCTACGGCGGCGGCTGAGCACAGGACCTGTGTCCGGGGTACGCGACCACCGCGGCCCGCCGGTCAACCCGCCCGCCCGCGCTCCCGCGCTCCCGCCCAGGATCCCGGCAAGCCGCGTGATCCCGGTTCCGGTCTCGTCCACTGCCGTTCGTCGGTATCCTCAGCACGGCAAGCGGTTCACTCCGCTGCAGGCCAGGACATGTGCGGACTGCGGTGGACTCTCCTGGGGAGAACTGGAGAGCGTGCTGGGGCAACACCCCTCACGCATTCGAACCTCGTATCCTCCGCCTCCGCTCGCCGGGGCAAACGGAGACCCCGGCCTCCCAGCGGTCGGGGCCTTCGTCGTGCCCGGTCCGTTCCCGGCGCTGCGCTCCGGGCGGGCAGGCAGTCGGTTTCGCTCTCACCGCACGCAACATCGTTCAGACGTCGTCCACGGACCGACCTCGACCGCTTCCCTCGGTCGTGTGACGCGCGCGATCCGCCGGATACGCCATGCTTGAGCTCCCGGAGGACTCCGGCACATGACGATGTTCCTGCTACACGGTGAGGTGTTCCCCATCGGCACGGCGAGCGAATCGACCCTGGCCGCCTGGCTGCACGGTGTCGGCGGACCGCGGTTGGAGCGGGTCCTGGCGGTGCGCCCGGACGCCGCGGCGGCTCCCGAGCCGCGGTCGGTCGGCGAGCTGGCGGACCGGCTTCAGCGCCCGGCGTCGGTGACCCTGGCACTGCCCGGGCTCACGCTGCCGGACCTGCAAGTGGCGGAGGCCGTGGCCGCTCTGACGCCCACGCCCCTGGCGGTCCTGGCGGGCATCCTGGACGCGACGGACGGGGAACGCGCGCGGCCTGGACGCGGTACTGGAGGCGCTGGCCGATCGCGCCCTGGTGTGGCCGGGCGGCGACGGCCTGCTGCACATGGCGGGACCGCTGCGGCGCGCCTGGGACTCGCCCCTGGAGTTGGACGCGCCGCTGGAACGGCTGCTCGCGGACGCCGGCTCCGACGAACTGGGCTGCATGGTGACGACGCTGGGCCTCAAGCCGGCCGGTGGTCGCAAGCAGCAGCGGCTGGCCGCGCTGGTCGGCCATCACAGCGATCCCGCCCGGGTCGCCTCGCTGGTGGCCAAGGCCCCCGCGGCCACCCGGAAACTCCTTGAGCAGCGGGCGGTTCAGGCTCCCGGGCGTCCGGACTTCACCTTGTTCGGGACTGCTCGGGACGGCGGCGAGCCGGGTGAACGATGGGCGCTGGAGCGGGGGCTGCTGGTCCGGGACCGTCGCTGGTACGGGCCGGCCCGGATGCCCGCGGAGGTGGCGCTGGCGCTGCGCGGCCTCGGCTGGCGCGCGCCGTTCACAGCCGTCCCACCCGTCCTGCGGTCGGCACCCGTCACGGCCTCCGAGATCGACCGGGAGGCCTCGGCCGCCGCGATGGCGTTCGCCGTCCACGCCTCAGCCGTCCTGGCCGTGTGCGCCGCGTCTCCGCCGGCCCGGCTCAAGGGGGGCGGGATCGGCGCACGTGAGCTGTCCCGGATCGGCAGGGCGGCGAAGTGCGACCAGATCGTCGTACGCCTCGCGCTGGAGACGGCGAACGCGGCCGGGCTGCTGGCCCGCGACGGCGACCGGGTCGCGGCGACGGAGGACTACGACACCTGGGCCGGGGAGGAACCGGCCGACCGGCTCGCCGTGCTTCTCCGGGCGTGGTGGACACTGCCGCTGACCCCCGGCGGGAGCCGCGACGAGGACGGGAAGGCGCTGCCGGCGCTCGCCGGGACACCGCCGTGCGGCGGCTGTGTACAGGCCCGGCACGGGCTGCTCGCGGCCACGACGCAGCTTCCGGTGGGCGAGGGCGCGACGAATCCGGCGGAGCTGGGGGAGCTGATCGCGTGGCACCGTCCGCTCGCCGACGAACTCCCCCAGGACGTCGCACCGTTCGCCACCCTGATCCGCGAATCGGAACTGCTCGGCGTACTCGCTCTCGGGGCCCTGTCCCCGGTCGGGGACGCCCTGCTCGCCGATGACGCCGAAGCTGTGGCGTCCGTCTGTCGGCTGCTGCTGCCCGCCGCCACCGGGACCGCCCGCTTCGGCAGCGACCTCACGGCCGTCGTCGCCGGCACTCCGTCGGCGTCCCTCTGCACGCTGCTGGACTCCGTCGCCGACCGGGAGAGCGCCGGTGCGGCGTCCGTGTGGCGGTTCAGCCCGGGAAGCGTCCGCCGCGCCCTCGACGCGGGCCACACCCCCGACGCCATGGCGGCCGACCTCGCCGCCGTCGCCGTCGAGCCGCTTCCCCAACCGCTCTCGTACCTGCTGCACGACACCGCGCGCAGCCACGGCCGCGTGCGCATCGTCTCCGCAGCCTGCGTGATCCACGGCGAGGAGCCCGCCCTGCTGGCCGAACTGGCCGCCCACCGCCGGCTCGCCCCGCTCGGCCTGCGGCAACTGGCACCGACCGTGCTGGTCAGCCGGACTCCACCGGACGAGACACTCGCGGCGCTGCGGTCCGCGGGCTACGCCCCCGTCGCCGAGACACCCGACGGGTCCGTCCGTATCGAGCGGGCCCCGCGTCATCGCGTGGCAGGCCCGGTCCCGCCCCCGCGCCTTCCCGGCGGCAAGTCCCGCCGGCCGCAGACGGCCCCCCGTGCGGCGCGCACCCTGACGGCCGCCGGCCGCAGCGCCCTCGCCGCCCGACTGCGCGCCGCCCCGCAGGACATCCCGGAGCCGGACCCGTACGACGAGCGCCCCTACGACAGCGACACCGAGGAGGTCATCGCCGGATACGCGCGCAACCTGTCCTTCGCCGACGTCCGCCAGCTCGCCCATGCCGTCAACGAGGGTCAGCCGGTCACGATCGAGTACGTCGCCACCTCGGGCAGCGAGACCGTCCGCACCCTCAGCCGGCTCGCTCTCGATGCGCCCTACCTCAATGCCTGGTGTCACCTGAGGGACGACGAACGGATGTTCACCATCTCCCGCATCCACGGGGTGATGCCCGCATAGCCCGGAGCGCGAACGAGCTCACCGCGCGGAAGCGGCGGTGCTCGGGGGTGCGCGGGGGTACCGAGCCAAGCCGTCGGACCGGGTCCGCGGGAAGCGCCGCGCGGCCTGCCTCGTCACCTTCGAGAGCGCAGGGGCCGAGGCCGCCGGCGGCGGTCATCGGGACCGCTCGGCCTCGGCCTTCACCGCGTTCAGGAACTGCCGGTGCTGGGCGCGCAGGCGGCCCTCGCCGAAGAACAGCGGGACGAGCGGGGCGGCCATCGACTCCTCCATGCGGAAGAGGGTCGCACCGTTCCCGGTGGTGCTCAGAACGAGGCGGTCGATCGCCTTGACGCCCATCGCCACGCCCGTGAACGTCAGTTCCCGGCCGGGATCGACGACGGCGAAGCGCCCGGTGATCCGGGTCCGCCCGATCGCCCAGGTGAACCGGGCGTCGACGGCCACCCCTTCGTCCAGACTCAGCAGCCGGTAGCCCGGGCGCACCCGGCCCCACCCCGGGAGGTCGACCAGCACCCCCCACACCCGGTCCACCGACGCCTCGATCCGGATCTCCGAGGCAGCGGTGACCGGTGCGGCCTCGTCGATCCGGCGCTCTTTGGCGTACTCCCGGTGCAGCGTCTCGAGCGACGGGCCGGTGTAAAGCAGCTTGGTCATGACGGATCCCTCCCGATTCGAGAGCGTCGCTCTCTTCTGAGAGCAATGCTCTCTCTTTGGCCAGAGCGAGTCAAGAGCACCGCTCTCGTTCCAGTGCGCCGCTCTCCTCCTCTGCTAGCGTGCCTCCATGACAGCCAGCCGCAGCGCCCGCGCAGACGTCCGAGCCGAACTGACCCGGCAGATCACCGACATCGCCCGGCAGCAACTCGCCACTTCGGGAGCGAGTGGTCTCTCGCTGCGGGCGGTGGCCCGGGAGATGGGCATGGTCTCGTCCGCGATCTACCGCTACTTCGCCTCCCGCGACGAACTGCTCACCGCGCTGATCATCGACGCGTACAACGCGCTCGGCGACGCCCTGGAGCTCGCGGTCACCACCAGGCCCGCCGGGGACCCCACGGGCCGCTGGCTGGCGCTCTGTCGCGCCCTGCGGGCCTGGGCGCTCGCCCACCCGCACGAATACGCCCTGCTGTACGGCTCCCCCGTCCCCGGCTACCGGGCTCCGGAGGACACCATCGCGCCCGCGATGCGCGGCACTCTGGCCTTCGGCCGGATCGTCTCCGACGCCCACCGTGCGGCGGCCCTCGCCGTCCCCGAACACCTCCCCGTTCCCCCGCCGGCCCTCGGCCCGGACGCCGAGCGGGTCCGCACGGTGATGCCGGAGGTGCCGGACGCCGTGGTCTACCGCGCCCTCACCGCCTGGACCGGGCTGTTCGGCTGGCTCGGCTTCGAGCTCTCCGGCCAGTTCGCCGGCACGATCCTCGACCCGGAGGCCGCGTTCGAGCACAACGCCCGCACCCTGGCCGCCCTGATCGGCCTCACCCCCGCCTGACCGACCTACGGCGACGGCCGGTGGGCCCGGACCCACCGCTCGACGGCCCGGACGATGATCCGCGGCACCCTCGCCCCGGCACCGTCAGGAGCCGCCTGGCGGCCGTTCAGAACAGGCTCGGCGTCCGCAATCTCGTCGAGGCCGCCGCCCCGGGCACAGGAGAGCTCTCTCACGGACAGCGGTAGGCGAACGAGGCGGCCGCGGTCCGGGTCTCCGGCGAGAGGATCTCCAGTGTCGCGGTGGCCTGGAGCGAGCCCTGGCCCTCGAAGCTCCAACGCAGCACCAGGTCGGTGCGGTGCGCGCCGGCGCGGACGTCCTGGGAGAGCTCGCCCGAGGTGGTGCCGTCACTGCGCAGCCAGCGGTACCGGATGGTGCCGGCCCCGCCGTTGGTCTCCACCCCGGCCGTGACCACCGCCGTACCGCCGCAGCCGGGGCCCGCGGAGTCGGTGGTCACGCCGACACCGGTGACCGCCAGGGCGGGCATGGTGAGGCGCCAGAGGAGGAAGGCCAGGACGGCCAGCAGCACCGCCGCCGGCACCAGCCACCGCCACACCCGACGCGGGCGGCGCGGCTTCTGCGGCTCCGGCCCGGCGGCGCCGTGCCAGACCGCGGCGGCCTGCGGCGGGACGCCGGGGCCGAACCGCCGCAGCTCGCCCGGGGCGAGCGGCCGTTCGTCCGGCGAGCCGTCAGCGGGCGCCGGCCTGGGTGACGACGTGGTACCGGACCCCGCCGGACCGGTTGCCTCCGTGGTCCGGGTCAGGGGCGGGGCGGGCACCGTACTGCCGTAGGCCGGGGTCTGTACGCGCGTGGTGGTCTCCCCCGCCTCCGGGGCATCGCCCCAGACCCGGGGGTCGAGGAAGGTCGCGCTCGCGGCGTCGTCGCCGTCGAGCCGGGCGGTGGCCCCGGAGTCGGGCCCGCCGCCGGCCGGTACGCCGGCGCCCCCGTCCGGCTTGACGGTCCGCTCGTCCGCCGCCGACGCGGACCCGAGCCGGACCGTCTGCGCGACGTCCTCGGGCCCCTCGGGCCCCTCGGGCGCCGAAGCGAGCCGCATGGTCTCCTCGGCGCCCTTCGGCGCGGACCCGAGCCGCACGGTCTCCTCGGCACCCGAGGCCGCCGAGGTGAGCCGCACGGTCCCCTCGGCGTCCTCCGGGCCCGCGCCGAGCCGTACGGTCTGGTCGTCGGCCGCGCCCGTGACCGGGGCGGAGTCGGGGCGGGGCGTGGGCATGGCTTCTCCAACGAGCGGGGCGGGGCGGGTGGTTCGGGGATCGGCGGTGACGGCGCCGGGCTCAGCGCGGCGGGTCGCAGAGGTAGGCGGCCATCGTGGCCGACGTCTTGCCCGGCTTGGCCGCCGCCGGCGTGGTGCCGACGCTCACGCCCCAGGTCGGGAAGGTGTCGGCCGAGCCGAAGTCGTGCGGCCGGGTGACGGTGGCGCGGCCGTCGCGGACCACCACCGTGTCCGTCCCGACGGTGACCGGCCGTCCGCCCGAGGTGTGGTACCAGTTCAGCGTCAGCGTGCCGGCGCCCGTGCCCTGGGCGACCACCGTCACCGTCGCGGTCAGGCTCCACCGACCGCTGCAGGTCAGCGAGTCCAGGTTCACCGAGCTGACCGTGATGGTCGCCGGGGCGATGGTCAGGGTCGGCGTGACCGGGGCGATGGTCAGGGTCGGCAGCGCGGTGGTGGCGGTGGGACCGGCGGGCGGGGCCGAGGGCGCCACCGTCGCGGGGCCGCCGCCGGGCGGGGCCGGCGGCAGGCCGGTGGTGGGGCCGCCACCGGCGGGCGGCTTGCCGGGGGCCGTGGGCGTCCTGCCGGTCGGCGCGGCCGTGGCCGAGCTGCTCGCCGCCGGAGAGCCGCTCGGGCTGCCGGAGGGCGTCGACGGCGAGGCCGTCGGGGTGGACGGCCCGGCGCTCGGGGTGTCCGTGGCACCGCCCGGCGCGGGCGACGCGTCACCGGTCGGGTCGGGCGCGCCGAGCGTGGTGGTGGCCTCCGGGACGGCGCCGCCGACGACCGTACGGGCACCGCCGTCGGCGGCGCCCGCCATCGCCATCCCGGCCAGCGTGGCCAGGGTCAGGGTGCCGGCGACGACGCCGACGAGCGCCTTGCCCCGGCTGCCCGGGCGAGCGCCGCGACGGACGAGCGTCTCCCGGACGACGGCGGCCGGCGCGGTGTCGGCCCCGGCGGCGGCCTGCGGCCCGGTCGACGCGTCGGCGCCGCCCAGCGCGGTGTGGGCCAGCGAGGTGCCGCCCGCCGCCCCGCCGGAACCGGGCAGCAGCAGGGCGAGCAGTGCGACCAGTGCCGTCAGGTCGAGGCGGCCCTTCTCCTCCCACTCCCGGCCGTACCCGGCCGCCGCGACGGCCTCCAGCTCCTCGACCAGGGCGGCCGCGCTCCCGGGCCGGGCCTGCGGGTCCTTGGCGAGGCCTGCCAGGATCAGCGGCCGGACGGGGTCGGGCGCCAGCTCGGCCGGGATCGGCGCCTCGGTGTGCTGGACGGCGAGCTCGGCGATCGTGCTGCCCCCGTACGGGCGGGCACCGGTGAGGCACTCGAAGAACGTGACGGTGGCGGCGTAGACGTCGCCGGCCGGCGAAGCGGGCCGGCCCGCCCACTGCTCGGGCGGCATGTAGGCGGGGGTGCCGGAGACGTCGCGGTCGTCGCCGGCCGGTACCGCGATGCCGAAGTCGACCAGCTTGGAGATGCCGGAGGTGTCCACCAGCACGTTGGCGGGCTTGTAGTCGCGGTGGACCACCCCGGCCTCGTGGGCGGCGGCCAGGCCCAGCAGGGAGCCCTTCAGCACCACCAGAGCGGCCTCCGGGGTGGTGGCGCCCTCCGCACGGAGCAGGTCGCGCAGCGCGATGCCGTCCACCAGCTCCATCACGATGGCCGAGCCCCGCTCGCCCTCCACGTACTCGTAGAGCCGGGTGACGTGCGGGGAGTCGATGGTCGCCAGGACCTGCGCCTCCGCGCGGAGGGCGGGCGTGCCGACGGAGCCGTGCAGGTACTTGATGGCGACGGGGGTCCCGGTCTCCCGGTGGCGGGCGAGCACGACCCGGCCGCTCGCACCGGCGCCGAGCTCCCGGTCGTGGAGGTAGTCGGGGAGCTCCCAGGGGCGCTCGTCCTCGATCACCGGTTCGCCGCCCGCGGGGGCGGCGCCGCCCCCGGCCGGTCTGCCGTCCTGCTGCTTCCCGTCGTCCATCGCCGTACTCTCCCCGTGCCCGACTGCCTGCCTGCTCCGCTCTGCGGCGACGCACCCTACGGCACCGCAACCACTGCCTGGGACGCGGCCCGTGAACAGCGGGTTCCGGGGCGCCGGCTCCGTGAGGTCACGATTCGGGTGATTCGCACACCGTGCCAACCATTCACCCGCGCGGCCCGGTCCGGCGGCCCTGCCGATGCCTCGGCCGGCGGGGCACGGGGGCACCGCGGGCACGGCTCACAGGACCGGGAACGGGCTCACCACAGCGGGCAGGCGAACCAAGGGCAGCCCCACCACAGGGCCAGGCACACGAGAGCAGCGGCGGGCGAAGCACAGCGGCGCGCTCACGACAGCAGCAGCCGGGTGCCCGGCGGCAGCTCGCCCGACCGGGCCGCGTCGCGCAGGTGGGCGAGCAGGCTCTCGCGCAGCGCGGACGCCGCCCGGGTCAGCGGCACCTCGTGCCCGTGCGCCACCGCGATGGTCCGCCCCAGCCCGGGCCCGGCGAACGGGGTGACGGCCAGCCCCGAACGGGCGGCCACCATGCCCGGCAGCACGGCCGGCCCGAGCCCGGCCCGGACGAAGCCGAGCACCGCGTCCATCTCGCCGCCCTCCACCGCGAACTCCGGCTCGAACCCGGCTGCCCGGCAGGCCGCCAGGGTGGCCTCGCGCAGGTCGTAGCCCTCGCGGAACATCACCAGCGGCCGCCCGCGCAGCTCCGTCACCCGGACGGTGCGCCGCCGGCCCTGCGCGGACCGGGCGACCAGCACCAGCTCCTCGTGCAGCAGCTCGGTGACGTCCAGCGCCGGGGCCGCCTCGCCGCTCGCCGGGGTGATGATCAGCGCGAGGTCCAGCTCCCCCTCCGCCAGCGTCCGGACCAGGTCGCGCGAGCCGCCCTCCCGGACCACCAGCGCCACCCCCGGGTAGCGGTCCCGGAATACCCGCAGCACGTCCGGCACCAGGCTGGTGCAGAGGCTCGGCGGCGCCCCCAGCCGCACCCGGCCGCGGCGCAGCTGCACCGTCTCCTGGACGGCCAGCCGGGCGCTCTCGGTGTCGGCCAGGATGCGCCGGGCCAGCGGCAGCAGTGCCTCACCGGCGTCGGTGAGGGCGATGTTGCCACGGGTGCGGTGGAACAGTTCCGCGCCCAACTCCCGCTCCAGCGCACGGATCTGCTGGGAGAGCGAAGGCTGGGCGACGTGCGCCGCGTCGGCCGCCCGGGTGAAGTGGCGGGTCTCGGCAACGGCGAGGAAGTAGCGGAGCTGCTGAAGCTGCACAGCTCTCAGAATAGGTCAAGCCTATCGTCACAAGCCGCATCATGTCTTGGACGGACCATCCCCCGCTCCCTACCGTTGCAGCCATGACAACCGCGACTCGGACGGCCCGGCATCCGTCCACCCTGGTGACCCTGTGGCGGTCGACCGTCGGCAAGAAGGCGGTCATGGCCGTCAGCGGACTGGTCATGCTGCTGTACCTGGTCGCGCACATGCTGGGCAACCTCAAGATCTTCTTCGGCCCGGACGAGCTCAACGGCTACGCGCACTGGCTGCGCACCCTCGGGGAGCCGTTCCTGCGCTACGAGTGGTTCCTCTGGATCGCCCGGGCGGGCCTGCTCGCCGCCGTCCTGCTGCACGGCGTGGCCGCGTACCAGCTCAGCCGGCGCGACCTCGCCGCCCGGCCCAGCAAGTACGTGCACCAGCGGAGGCGGGCCTCCTACGCCACCCGGACGATGCGCTGGGGCGGGGTGATCCTGGCGCTCTTCATCGTCTGGCACATCCTCGACCTGACCACGCTCACCGTGAACCCGGCCGCGGAGCACGGCCACCCGTACCAGAACATCGTGGCCTCCTTCTCCCACTGGTACAGCGGCGTGATCTACATCGTCGCGATGCTCGCCGTCGGCCTGCACATCCGGCACGGGTTCTGGAGCGCCGCGCAGACCCTCGGCGCCAACAACGCCCGCCGGGACAAGGCGTTGAAGCTGACCGCCAACGGCCTGGCGCTGGTGCTGACCGTGGGCTTCCTGTCCGTCCCCGTGGCCGTGATGACCGGAGTGGTGAGTTGAGCACGCAGGCGTCGTACAGCGACTACCGGGTCGGCGAGCCCGTCGCCGACACCAAGGCCCCCGCCGGGCCGATCGAACAGCGGTGGGACCAGCGGCGGTTCGACGCCAAGCTGGTCAACCCGGCCAACCGGCGCAAGCACACCGTCATCGTGGTCGGCACCGGCCTGGCCGGGGGCGCCGCCGGTGCGACGCTCGCCGAACAGGGCTACCACGTCGTGCAGTTCTGCTTCCAGGACTCCCCCCGGCGGGCCCACTCGATCGCCGCGCAGGGCGGCATCAACGCGGCCAAGAACTACCGCAACGACGGCGACTCGATCCGCCGGCTCTTCTACGACACCGTCAAGGGCGGCGACTTCCGCGCCCGCGAGTCCAACGTGCACCGCCTGGCCCAGGTCTCGGTGGAGATCATCGACCAGTGCGTGGCCCAGGGCGTCCCCTTCGCCCGCGAGTACGGCGGCCTGCTCGACACCCGCTCCTTCGGCGGCGTCCAGGTCTCCCGCACCTTCTACGCCCGCGGCCAGACCGGCCAGCAGCTGCTGCTCGGCGCCTACCAGGCGCTGGAGCGCCAGATCGCCGCCGGGAACGTGGAGATGCACCCGCGCACCGAGATGCTCGACCTGCTGGTGGTCGACGGCCGGGCCCGCGGCATCGTCGCCCGTGACCTGGTGACCGGCGAGATCTCCACCTACACCGCCGACGCGGTGGTGCTCGCCACCGGCGGGTACGGCAACGTCTTCTACCTCTCCACCAACGCCAAGAACTCCAACGCCACCGCCATCTGGCGGGCCCACCGGCGCGGCGCCCACTTCGCCAACCCGTGCTTCACCCAGATCCACCCGACCTGCATCCCGCGTTCCGGGGACCACCAGTCCAAGCTCACCCTGATGAGCGAGTCGCTGCGCAACGACGGCCGGATCTGGGTGCCGAAGGCCAAGGGCGACACCCGGCCGCCGGGCGAGATCCCCGAGGCCGAGCGGGACTACTACCTGGAGCGGATCTACCCCTCCTTCGGCAACCTGGTGCCGCGCGACATCGCCTCCCGGGCCGCCAAGAACGTCTGCGACGAGGGCCGCGGCGTCGGCCCCGGCGGCCAGGGCGTCTACCTGGACTTCGCCGACGCCATCCGCCGGCTCGGCCGGGACGCCGTCGAGGCCAAGTACGGCAACCTGTTCGAGATGTACGAGCGGATCACCGCCGAGGACCCGTACCGGGTGCCGATGCGGATCTACCCGGCGATCCACTACACGATGGGCGGGCTCTGGGTCGACTACGACCTGCAGACCTCCGTGCCGGGCCTGTTCGCGATCGGCGAGGCCAACTTCTCCGACCACGGCGCCAACCGGCTCGGCGCCAGCGCCCTCATGCAGGGCCTCGCGGACGGCTACTTCGTCCTCCCGCCGACCCTCAACGACTACCTGGCCCGCCACCCGCTGCCCGCCGTCCCGGCCGACCACCACGCCGTCACCGAGGTGGAGGCCGAGGTGACGGACCGGCTGAACCTGATCCTCGCCGTCGACGGCGACCGGACTCCCGACTCCTTCCACCGCGAGCTGGGCGAACTCCTGTGGGACAAGTGCGGGATGGCCCGTGACGCGGCCGGCCTGCGGCAGGCCCTGGAGCGGATCCCGCAGCTGCGCGAGGAGTTCTGGCGCCGGATCAAGGTGCCGGGCACGGGCACCGAGCTCAACCAGTCGCTGGAGAAGGCCAACCGGCTGGTCGACTACTTCGAGCTGGCCGAGCTGATGTGCCTGGACGCCCTGCACCGCGCCGAGTCCTGCGGCGGCCACTTCCGCACCGAGAGCCAGACCGAGGACGGCGAGGCCGCCCGGCGCGACGAGGAGTTCGGCTACGCCGCCGCCTGGGAGTTCACCGGCACCGGCACCGCCCCCGTGCTGCACCGCGAACACCTCGACTTCGAACACGTCCACCCCACCCAGCGGAGCTACGCATGAACCTCACCCTGCGCATCTGGCGCCAGGCGGGCCCGGACGCGGCCGGCTCGATGACCACCTACCAGGTCAGCGGGATCAGCCCGGACATGTCCTTCCTGGAGATGCTGGACACCCTCAACGAGGAACTGATCACCCGCGGCGACACGCCGGTGGCCTTCGACCACGACTGCCGGGAGGGCATCTGCGGCGCCTGCGGCATGGTCATCAACGGCCAGGCGCACGGCCCGGAGCGGACCACCACCTGCCAGCTGCACATGCGGCATTTCAAGGACGGCGACACCATCGACATCGAGCCGTGGCGGGCCTCGGCCTTCCCGGTGGTCAAGGACCTGGTGGTGGACCGCTCCGCGTTCGACCGGATCATCGGCTCCGGCGGCTACATCACCGCCCCCACCGGCAGCGCCCCCGACGCGCACGCCACCCCGGTGCCCAAGGAGGCCGCCGACACGGCCTTCGAGCACGCCGAGTGCATCGGCTGCGGCGCCTGCGTGGCGGCCTGCCCGAACGGGTCGGCGATGCTCTTCACCTCCGCCAAGGTGGTCCACCTCAACGTGCTCCCGCAGGGCGCGCCGGAGCGCAAGTCCCGGGTGCGGAACATGGTCGCCGCGATGGACGCCGAGGGCTTCGGCGGCTGCACCAACACCGGTGAGTGCGCCACCGCCTGCCCCAAGGGCATCCCGCTGCCCAGCATCGCCGCGATGAACCTCGAGTTCCTCCGCAGCGCGGCGGGCTGACCGCGTGACCGTAGGGCCCCTCCCGCCCGGAGGGGCCCTACGCATGTGCCGGATCCGGCCCTCCCGCCGGGGCACATGGGGCGGGCGGGGCGTGCGGTCGGGCCGCGCGCTCCCCGGAGGAGTGGTGGTTCGCCGGGAGCGGTGCTCCGCCCACGGATTTCGCGCTACGGTGGTCCCCGCGCCGAGGGGGGTCATATGCCGGAGGTTCAGGCCTGTACCGGGTGTGGCGGGTCCGGGGGCACCCAGAAGACCGAGGCCACGGTCGAACTGGACGAGGAAGGGAGCATGGTGCCGAAGCTCAACACCTTCTGGTCGCCATGCGGTCGGTGCCACGGATCCGGGACGGTGATCGTCGGATGAGGATGCTCTTCGAGTGCGTCGAGTGCGGCAGCCACTACCTGCCGCCCGAGGAGATGGCGTACCCGGACGGGCCCGCCTCCCCCCTCTGGTGCACGCCCTGCCAGGCGGAGAAGCGGGCGGCGGGCGTCCGCGAGGACCCGCTGCTCGCGCGGGTGGCGCTGGCCGCCGCCCGGGCCGCGCTCGCCGGGCGGGCGGCCGCCGAGGCGCCCCCCGGTCGCGACGTCCGGCCGTCGCGACCGCCGTTCTCGCGCCGGGCCCGGTCCGGTCCGGGCGGGGTGCGCAGCAGGCTGGTGTGAGCCCGCGGGCACGAGGGCGGCGTGCTCAGAACAGCGCCTCCTGGGTGTCCGCCTCCTGCGGGCGGACCCGGGACCGTACGGTCAGGCCCGATGCCGGACGGCCGGGTGCCGGGGTGAGTGTCCAGCCGGTGAGCAGGCGGGTGTCGAGCAGCAGCGGTTCGGCGTCGCCGGGCTGGTCGAGCAGCAGGTAGCGGCCGATCGGCGGCCGCAGCGTCCCGGCGACGACCGCGCCGGGGGCCAGGGCGTCGATCTGCCCGTATGCGGCGGGGGCGCCGTCTGCCAGGCCGTAGAGGTCGACGTGGTCGGTGACGGGGTGGTCGGCCAGCAGCTCCACCGCGTGCCCGTCGAGCAGGTGGTGGGCCCGGGTGCGGGCGTCGGCGAGGATCTCACGCCGCTGCGCGGTGTCGCCGTGCCGCCACCAGTGCTCCGCCTTCGCCTTGCCGGTGAACCGCTCGCGGGCCAGGCCGGAGGCGGCGACGGTGAGTTCGGCCCGGCGGACGGCGGGCAGCGGGCCCCGGGCGGCGAACGTCCAGGCGAGGGCGCCCTGTTCGAGCAGCCGGTTGGTGCCGCGCTGCTCGGCGGTCAGGCCCACCTTGAGCAGGCCGTCGCCGAACCAGGCGAGGTAGAGCCGGTAGGTGCGGCCGTCGTCGAGGATCTGGTCGCGGGCGAGGGCCAGCCCGCGGTCCACGCTCTGGCAGGCGGGGCACTGGACGGCACCGCCACCCGGTTCGATGACGGCGTGGTGCGGGCAGGGCGTCCGCTCGGTGGCCCCGGCCAGCCAGGCGCCGGTGCACCGGCGCGGCCCGGCCAGCAGCCAGCCGACCGACGTGCCCGGGACGACGGAGCGCTCGTGCACCCGGCGGCCGTTGACCGCGCTCAGCAGCGGCCGCCCGTCCTGCCAGTGCAGGCCGGTGGAGATCCACCCGCCGCCCGTCTGCCGCGGTGCGTTCACGCCCGCCCCTCCCTCGTGCCCGCCGTTCCCGTCGCGCGCGCCCTGCCGTCCCACGCGGCCTCCGGCCGGCCGCGGTTCCCGTCCGGCGCACCTTGCGCCCGGACCAGCGAGGTTACCGGCCGCCTCGGACAGACGGGCCGGGTGGAGGTGGTGAAGGCGTGCGGGCGGGGGGGGGGGGGGGGGGGGGGGGGGGGGGGGAGGGGGGGGGGGGGGGGGGGGGGGGGGTGTCCTCCCCCCCCCCCCCCCCCCCCCCCCCCCCGCCGCGGGGAGGTGGTCAGCGGAACAGGGTCGTCACCCGCAACTGCGGCGACGCCTTGATCTCCGCCTCGGTGAACCGCTCCGTCACCCACTGCTTGCGGGAGAAGAGACGCGTCTGGTCGGTGTAGTGCGGCGACGACGGGTCGACGGACTCTCCGTAGCTGAGCAGCGTGCGGGTGCGCGGGCCCTGCGGCGTCAGCTCGGTGGCCATGATGAAGCTGGAGCCGTGCGGGACGCTCGCCAGGTCGGCCGGCCGGGTGCCGCCGCCGTTGCCCGAGTCCGGGCCGGCGGTGAGGACGTTGAAGCATCCGAGCCCGCCGGAGCAGCCCGGCAGCGGGATGCCCGCCCAGCGCTGGACCAGCCCGATCGGCGCGTCCAGCGGGGTGCCCCGGGAGGTCAGGCGCTGCACCGCGTCGGCCAGCGCACGCCGGGCGGCCGCGTTCTCGCCGTCGATTCCGCGCGGGGTGGTGAGCGGCTGCGCCGGGTCGTACGGCACGCGTTCCCAGGTGCGTGTGCCGCTGCGGGCCAGCTCCAGCCAGAACGCCTGCCAGAGCACGGTGCCCCTGCTGTCGGCGTCGGCCCGGGTGTTCCAGGCGGCGAGCACCTCGCAGGCCGCGCGGACGTCCACCGGGGCGCCGTCGGTCGCGGTCGGCGTGGGGTGGGCGCGGCACATCGCGACCGCGTCGTCCCGGTTCAGTTCGGCGGTCCGGACGCGGTCGCCGAACATCGTCGCCTGGAGCGAGGACAGGGTGAAGCCCGCGGTGCCGAGGCCGTCGCGGCCGGACCGGCGGTCGGCGATCATCTGCAGGCCCAGCTGCGCGCGCGGGCCGATCGCGGTGCCGTTGTTGTAGATCTCGGGCAGTCCGGCGAGCGGGGCGTCCGCGTTGGTCAGGTACGGGCCGTTGTTGGAGTTGGCGACGTAGTCGGTGCGGGTGAGGGTCGGGTGGTTGGCGGGCCCGTAGACGCCGGGCACCAGCGCGTCCGGGTCGCTGCCCCAGTCGCAGGCGGTGGTCGAGCCGTCCAGGACGCTGCCGAACTCCTCGGCCTCCCGGGCGCACTGCGCGTTCTGCGCGTCGGTGACGTGGGGGACGGCGGAGCTGTCGGTGAAGTACGCGGTGCCGCCGGCGTCGGTGGCGATGGTGTACGTCCAGGGCACGCCCTGGTAGGCGCGCTGGGCCTGCTTCAGCTGGTCGAGGTTCCGGGCCTTGCCGATCGCCAGCCACTCGTTCATCGAGCGCAGGTTGCCGGCGTTGGCGTCACGGACGGCGAAGGCGTGCTCGGTGGTCCACCCATCGGCCAGCACCGGCCCGTAGCGGGAGTCATAGAGCGTGCGGGTGACGGTGGACACGGTGCCGTCGGCCGCCCGGACGGCGACCGGGACGCTCCGGCTGGTCATCTGCTCGGCCCGGCCGTCGACCAGGTAGCGGGTCGGGTCGCCCGGGACGAGCGCGAGCCGGTAGACCGAGGCATGGTCGGCGTAGCTGGTGGTGTGCGTCCAGGCCAGGCCGCGGGTGTGGCCGATCTCGACCAGCGGGGTGCCGTAGATGCCCGCCCCCGCGACGTCCATGACGCCGGGGATGGTGAGCTGGACCTGGTAGAAGCGGTCGCTGCCGGCCCACTTGAGGTGCGGGTTGGCCAGCAGCATGGCGGTGCCGTCGCGGGTCGCGTCGCGGCCGAGGGCCCAGCCGCTGCTGCCGAGGTCGGCGGCCTCGCCGCCGCTCGCGGGTGCGGTGCGGGCGTTCTTCGCGGGGTTCGTGGCGCCGTTCGGGGCGGCGTCCTTCGCGGCGGTCGTGGCGCCGGTCGTGGCGGCGTCCTTCGCGGCGGGGGCCGTCCCGGCGGCGCCCGGCGGAGTCGCGGTGCCGATGGCACCCTTGTAGGCGACCTCGCCGCCGGCCGTGTTGACGTCCAGGATCAGCGACCAGAGGTCCAGGGCGCTGATCGGGCCGACCCAGTCCTTGCCCCGGCAGGTGGCGTCCGGCAGCTTCGCCACGCCGGTGTCGCTCAGGTAGCGGTTGTACCCGGCCGCATAGCCCTCGACCATCCGGCGCAGCTCGTCCGTCGGGCCGAGCGGGGCCGGCCGGTCCAGCAGCTTCTGCACGGTGCCGGCCTCGCGCAGACCCCGCTGATAGGTGTCGCTCGCCAGGTTGGGGACGGTCCGGTCGTCGGCGGTGGTCTCGTCGGGGCCGAAGTAGCGGGACCGCTCGCCGCGCAACGTCACCACATGGTCGGCGAGTTGGCAGAGGTTGTCCTGCGCGAAGGCGTACCCGTAGCCGTAGCCGAGGCCGCCGAAGTCGCGGGCCTGGATGTGCGGCACCCCGTACTCGGTCCGCCGGATCTTGGCGGTGTAGCCGCCTCCGCGCTCCTCGGCCTGGTCGCCCCCGGCCGCGTGGGCGGGCAGCGGCGCCAGCGCCACCGCCGAGACCGACGCGAGGCAGAACGCCACCGCACCAGACCTCAATCGCCCCAGGAGTGCACCGAACTGACGTTCGGTCACGTGCGTGTTCGCTGTCATGGTGATCAGGCTGCCGGTCGCCGCCGCCGGGGCACATCGCCCCTTCGGACGACTCCCCCCGTGGGCCGGTCGGCCTACCGGCGTACATCGCCGGTAGGGGGCGGCGCCGTGGAACCCCGAGATGTGATCGATCACTGGATGACCGCCAACCGGCCGCGGCCCGTCCTCGTTGCTCCGGGCATGAGCCATACGAACCAGCCCCGAGTCCTGCACGTCGTCGCCGGTCGGACCGAACAGAGGCCGCCGGCCGCGGAGTTGACCCAGTCGTGGAGCAGCAGCGTCGCCGAGCAGGCTGCGGACGCCCTCGACGCGCTGCGGACCGTCGAGGTTCCGGTGGGCGCTCTGCGGGCCGCGCTGCCGATCCTCGCCGACCTCGTCGTCCGGCCCGGGGAGAGTGAGGAGATGCGTGCGGCGGCGGGCGAGGTGTGCGGTCTCCTCGCCGGCCTGACCGACGCCCTGCCGGCGTAGGAGCCACGGAGGGAGCGTCCGTTGGCCGCCCCGCCGGGCCGGGCCGCCGGGCCGGGCCGCATGGCCGGGCCGCATGGCCGGGAGGCCGGGACAGGACAGGCCTGGCCCGGCGGCCCCGCTGGTACGGTCGCGCCATGATCGACGAAGCTCCCGAGCCGCACACCGGCCCTGCGCCCGATGCCACCGCCGGCCCGGTCTCCCCCGGCCTGGTCTCCCCCGGTCCGCCCACGCCGGGCCCGCACACGCCCGGTCCGGTGACCGCCGACGACCTCGCGCTCGTCCTGAATCTCGCCGCCGCCACCCTGCGCGGCGCGCCCGCGGACGCCGACTGGTCCCGGCCGGCCGGGGCCGTCGACTGGGACTGCTGGGCCACCGTCGAGCACCTGGCGGACGACCTGATCGCCTACGCGGCCCAGCTCGGCCCGCAGACCCCGCCGCTCGACCGCTACGTCCCGTTCCTGTCCGTCCGTCACTTCCCGGGCGGGCCCAACAGCTTCGTCTTCGCGCAGCGCGAGGCCGGCCCGGCGGGCCTCGTCCAGGTGCTGGAGGCGAGCGGCGCCCTGATGGTCGCGATGGCCCGCACCGCCGCGCCCGAGGTCCGCGCGTACCACCCGTGGGGCATCGCCGACCCGGCCGGGTTCACCGCGATGAGCCTGGTGGAGACGCTGGTCCACCTGCACGACGTGGCCGAGGGGCTCGGCCTGCCGTGGCAGCCCCCGGCCGACGTCTGCCACCGCACGCTCGCCCGGCTCTTCCCCGGCGTCCCGCTCGATGCGGCCGCCGGCCCCTGGCCGACCCTGCTCTGGGCCACCGGCCGCGCCGAGCTCCCCGGCCGCCCGCGCCGGACCGACTGGCGCTGGTACGCGGAGGTCCGGGACGACGCGTAGTCCATTCCCTCATTCCCTGACGGGAATTGTCGCGACGCCCGGCTCCGGCGAGGATCGGCCCGTAGCCAGGAACCGCCACCGGGAAGGACTCCCCCCATGCGCTCGTACCGTCTCGACAAGCCCGGCCAGACCGACGGCCTCACCCTCCGCCACGGCGAGCCGCCCGCCCCCGGACCCACCGAGGTGCTGGTGAAGGTGCACGCCGCCTCGCTCAACCGCCGGGACGCGCTGATCCTCTCCGGCCGCTACCCGCTGCCCGCGCGGCCCGGGGTGGTGGCGCTCAGCGACGGTGCGGGCGAGGTGGTGGCCGCCGGGGCCGCGGTCACCAGGCTCCGGGTGGGCGACCACGTCACCGGCAGCTACTTCCCCCGGTGGACCGACGGCCGGCTGCGCCCCGAGCTCGCCGACCAGCTCGGCTGCACCGTCGACGGCCTGCTCACCGAGTACGCCGTCCTCGACGAACAGGCGCTGGCGGTGCTGCCGGCGGAGCTGGGCTGGGCCGAGGCCGCCTCCCTGACCTGCGCCGGGGTGGCCGCCTGGCGCGCGCTGACCGGCGGCGGCCCGCTCCTCGCCGGCCAGACCGTGCTCACCCTGGGCAGCGGGGACGTCTCGCTGTTCGCCGTCCGGTTCGCCAGGATGCACGGCTGCCGGGTGATCGCCGTCAGCGGCAGCCAGGCCGGGGCCGAGCGGCTCGCCGAGCTCGGTGCGGACCACGTGATCGACCGCCGGCGGACGCCCGAGTGGTCCGGTGAGGTGCGCCGGCTGACCGGTGGCGGGGGCGCCGACGTCGTGGTCGAGACCCACGGCCCGGCCACCATCGAACAGTCCGTCCGCGCCGCCGCGCTGTACGGGCAGATCGTGCTGCTCTGGGTGGTCGGCGACCAGCCGGCCGCACTGCGGATCAGCGACGAGGCGTACGCGGGCTCGCTGGCGACGATCCGGCCCGAGTTCGTCGGCAGCCGAGCCGACCTCGAGGCGGTGATCCGGGCGGTCGGGACGCACGGGCTGGGGCCGGTGGTCGGGCGGGAGTTCGGCTTCGACGAGGTGCCGCAGGCGTACCGCCACTTCCTGGAGCGCGGCACGGTCGGCAAGACCGTGATCCGGGTGGCCGGCTGACGAAGGGCCCGCCCGGACGGCCGTTGCCCCGGGCCCCCGGCGCCTTCGCCCGGCCGGCCCGCCGCCGACGCGGCCCTCCCCACAGCCCCGCAGGTCGTGGGCGCTTGGCCGGTTCGCCCGTCCACGTTCTATTGTGGCGGGCGCGGCGGCGGCGCGGCCGGGAGGCGGCGCGCGGAGCCGCCCGGGTGTGGAGCAAAGGGGTGGACGGTGGCGGGGCGGCGGAACGACGGGGTGCTGGCGGTCTGGGCGGAGGCGCAGCGGCAGCAGCAGCGCCGGGAGGAGGCCCAGTGGCGCGCCCAGGCGGCCGAGCAGCGCCGCAGCGAGCGCGAGGCTCGCGAGGCGCAGCGGGCGGCGGCCCGGGGTGAGCGCGAGGCGCTGCGGGCGTACCAGCAGTCACGGGAGGCGGAGGCGGCTCGGCGGACGGCCGAACTGGACGCCCGGGTCGAGGAGTTGAAGGGCCTGCTGGCGGCCGGTCTGGGCCGGCCGGCGTTCAGCCCGCGGGCGTTGCTGGCGCCGCGGACGCTGCCGGCCTTCGAGCCGGGCCGGCTCGGGGAGCCGGTGCCGATGCCGGACCAGGCGCGCTACCAGGTGCCGCCGCCGGATCCGGTGCAGGCACGCAATCCGGCGGTCTGGCGGCAGTACGAGCAGTACGTGGCGCAGGCGCGGGCCCGGTTCGAGCAGGACTGGTACGCGGCGCAGGCCGACGAGGCGGAGCGGCAGCGCCGGCTGGCCGAGTACCACGGGCAGTATCTGGAGTGGGTGGCCCAGCACCGCCGCCAGGACGAGGAACGGGCCGCCCGTACGCAGGAGTTGCTGGAGCGGCTGCGCTCGGGGCAGCCGGAGGCGGTGCAGGAGTACTTCACCGCCGTGCTCTACGCCTCGGCGGGCTGGCCGGAGGGGTTCCCGCACCGGCTGGTCGCCGCCTGGGAGGCGTCGAGCCGTCAGCTGGTGGTGA
Source organism: Kitasatospora sp. NPDC032757 (assembly GCF_055579305.1). Classification (NCBI taxonomy): domain Bacteria; kingdom Bacillati; phylum Actinomycetota; class Actinomycetes; order Kitasatosporales; family Streptomycetaceae; genus Kitasatospora; species Kitasatospora sp. NPDC032757. Next base: position 63,894 of record NZ_JBVINN010000047.1, read on the forward strand.
ACTGGGAGCTTCCGGGCGTCGACGTCGTGCCGGCGAGCGGCCGGGTGCGGTACGTGAAGACGGACGACCGGGAGGCCGAGGTGGCCCGCCCGGCCACCGAGCGCAAGGCGCTGTACCGGGAGGTGCTGGCGCAGAGCGCGCTGCGGGTGGTGGCCGAGCTGTTCCGGGCGGACGCCGACGGGCTGCTGGCGTCGGTGGTGCTGAACGGATTCGTCCGCGGCATCGACCCGGCGACCGGCCGGGAGGCGGAGCGGTTCCTGTCCACGGTGACGGTCGACCGGCCCGAGTTCGCCGGGCTGGCGCTGGACCGGGTGGCGGCCGTGGAGTGCTTCCAGGGGCTCGGCGGCAAGCTGTCGGCGCGGCCGGAGCGGCTGGACGAGGTGCGGCCGGACCGGCTGCCGGAGACGGTCGGCGGCAGTGTGGCCGGGCAGGGCGGCGAGGAGGAGCCGGACCTCTTCGAGATGGACCCGATCGAGTTCGAGGAGCTGATCGCCGAGCTGTTCCGGCTGCGCGGGTTCCGGGTGATGACGACGGCCCGCAGCGGGGACGCCGGGGTGGACGTGGTCGCGGAGGACCTCGACCCGGTGACCGGCGGACGGATCGTCATCCAGGCCAAGCGCTACCGCTCGACGGTCTCCCCCACGGCCGTCCGCGACCTCGACTCCACGGTGCGCCACCACGGCGCGATCAAGGGGATCCTGGTGACCACGGCCGGGTTCGGACCGGGCTCGTACGACTACATCCGCAACAAGCCGCTGACGCTGGTGAGCGGCCCGGAGCTGGTCGAGCTGCTGGCCGAGCAGGGCCTGCGCGGCCGCCTCGGCGGCGGCAACGGCGGCCGGCCCGCCCGGACGGACGGCAGGGCCCCCGGCAGCGACACCCCCGTGCCCGCCGGCGAGCGGCCGAGCAGCGTCCACCTGTCCTGGCGGAGCCGGACGGCCGGCGGGGACGCGGTGGAGCTGGACGTCTCCGCCTTCCTCTGCGCCGGCGGGAAGGTGCTGAGCGACGAGCACTTCGTCTTCTTCAACAACCCGCAGGACCCGGACGGCGCCGTCCGGCTGCACCCGACCCGCTCCGTCCCCGGCGAGCCGGTCCGCGCGGCCGAACTGACGCTGGATCCGGGCCGGCTGCCGGCGGTGGTGGACGCGGTGGTGATCGCGGTCTCCACCGAGGAGGAGGAGCCGCCCGCCCTGCCGCTCGGCTACGTCCACGGGCTGGCCCTCACGGCGGTGTACGGCCCGGGTGCGGCCGGCCCGGAGCGCTGGACGGCCGCCACCGGCGGGGTGCCGGACACCGCCCTGCTGGTGGGCGCCTTCCAACGCAAGGGCGGAAGCTGGCAGTTCGCGCCGGACGGAACGACGGTGGCGGGCGGGCTGGCCGGGCTCGCGGTGCGCTGGGGCGTCGCGGTCGAGTAGCCGCCCCACCGCCCGGCGGACGCGCCTCGGGGGCGGACGTCATACCTGGGGAGGAGAGGACTCCCCGTCGTCCCGCCGGGACGGCGGGGGGCCGCCGTCCCGGGGGCCGACACTTCCGACCTGCGCGGATTGGGAGGATTGAACGGAACACGATCATCCGTGCCCGTTCATTCCCATTCCCCGTCCCCGCAGGAGTTTCCCCGTGACGATGTCCGCAACCGCCGTCCGTACCGGCCGGGCGGCCGCCCGCGCCACCGGCCTGAACAAGGTCTACGGGGAGGGGGAGACCCGCGTCGTCGCCCTCGACAACGTCAGCGTCACGTTCCCCCAGGGCGAGTTCACCGCCATCATGGGCCC
>NZ_JBVINN010000048.1:0-65598 GCF_055579305.1 Kitasatospora sp. NPDC032757
CAGGGGGGACCCTGTGGGAGAGTAGGACGCCGCCGAACAATCATTCACAAAGAACCCCCGATCCGTCACGGATCGGGGGTTCTTTGCGTTTCCGGTTGACGTATCGTCAGGGCATGGACGATCAGGACGCTCAGCAGGAACGGGTCTACGACGGAACGCCGGCGACCGGCGAGGGCGCGGTGGTCGCCCGTGAGGTGCTTTCGCCGGATGTGCGGGACGGCGCACTGCGCGTCCTGGCGGACGCTCAGGCGGTGGACGGCCGGGAGGCGGTCTCCGAGCAGGGGCGGCTCCGGTTGCGTTCATCCGACTCCGCCCGCCCCGGGGTGGTTCACCTCGTCCAGCACGAAGGCCGTGAAGCCAAGGACATCGCCGGCTACGGCCAGCTCGAGGTCCCCCAGGCCGGTGATGCCAACCCCTCCGCCGAGCTGGTGGTCGTTCCGGCCGTGCGCGGCCGGGGCTACGGTCGCCCGCTGGTGGACGCGGTTCTCGCCGAGGCGCACCGCGCCGGCCGGGACCACGTCGACTTCTGGGTGCACGGCGGCCACCCGGCCGCCCGCCATCTGGCCGAGCGGTACGGCGCCGAGCTGGTCCGGGAACTGCGGCAGATGCGCCGGACCGGGCCGCAGACCGAGGAGGTCGCGCTCCCCGACGGGGTCGAGCTGCGGACGTTCCGTCCCGGCGTCGACGACGCGGAGTGGCTGCGGCTGAACGCGCTGGCCTTCGCCCACCACCCGGAGCAGGGCGCCTGGACGCAGCGGGACCTCGCCGACCGGCTGGCCGAGCCCTGGTTCGACCCGGAAGGTTTCTTCCTCGCCACCCGTGACGGCAAGGTCGTGGGCTTCCACTGGACCAAGGTGCACCCGGCGACGACCACCGAGCCGGCGCTGGGCGAGGTCTACGTGGTCGGGGTGGACCCGGCGGAGCAGGGCAGCGGCCTCGGCCGGGCGCTGACCGCGGCCGGCCTGCGGCACCTGACCGGCGGCGGCCCGGGTGAGCGGGGGCTGGCGACCGTACTTCTCTACGTCGATGCCGACAATCCGGCCGCTGTGCGGGTATATGAACGACTGGGGTTCATCATTCACGAGGTGGACCTGATGTACCGCGCCGAGTACCGCACGCACCAGGAGCCGAGCGGGGCATAGCGGAGAGCCGGGGCCGGAGGCAACCGGCCGGTCGTACGACGCCGGTCCGGCCCCGGCCCCGACCGACTCAGCTTTCCTCCTGGCCATGCGGTGTTTACCGTGGATTCAATTGCTGCCGCGAAGATCACAGGATGAAGTCCGCAGTGTCTCGTTCGTGCAGCGTCGGCGACGCCTGCCGGCCGGTCCCGTGTTGACCGCGCCGGGCGGGTGGGCGCTGGCGCTGGGCGAGAACGAGGGCCCGCAGAGCCTGTCGCGTCCGGACGCCGTCCTGCTGGAGGAGCTGGAGCCCATGAGCATCCCCCGCCCCGTCTCTGCCCCGCTGTCGCCTCCGGCCAGAATGTCCAGTGCCCTGGGGATACCGCCGGAGCTGCCGGCCGCCGACGGACAGGACCAGGAGGAGCTGCCCCAGGGCCGCTTCCTGGACCGCGAGCGCAGCTGGCTCGCGTTCAACGAGCGGGTCCTGGAGCTGGCCGAGGCCCCTGCGATCCCGTTGCTGGAACGGGCCAAGTTCCTGGCGATCTTCGCGAGCAACCTGGACGAGTTCTTCATGGTCCGGGTGGCCGGCCTGAAGCGCCGGATCGCCACCGGAGTGGCCCAGCGCAGTGCCTCGGGCCTTCAGCCGCGCGAGGTCCTGGATCTGATCTGGACCCGTTCGCGCGAGCTCATGGCCCGCCACGCCGCCGCCTTCCAGCAGGAGGTCCTGCCGGACCTCGCCGCCGAGGGCATCGAGCTGGTCCGCTGGCCGGAGCTGGCCGAGAAGGAGCAGGCCCGCCTGCACACCCTGTTCCGGCAGAAGATCTTCCCGGTGCTCACCCCCTTGGCGGTGGACCCGGCGCACCCCTTCCCGTACATATCGGGGCTCTCCCTCAACCTCGCCGTGGTCGTGCGCAACCCGGTCTCGGGCCACAAGCACTTCGCCCGGGTGAAGGTCCCGCAGTCCCTGGCCCGGTTCCTGGAGGCGTCGCCGCAGCGGTACGTGCCGCTGGAGGACGTGATGGGGGCGCACCTGGAGGAGCTCTTCCCGGGCATGGAGGTGCTGGCGCACCACGCGTTCCGGGTGACCCGCAACGAGGATCTCGAGGTGGAGGAGGACGACACCGAGAACATCCTCAAGGCCCTGGAGAAGGAGCTGATGCGGCGGCGCTTCGGTCCGCCGGTGCGGCTGGAGGTCGAGGAGTCGATCGACCCCTACATCCTGGACCTGCTGGTGCGGGAGCTGAACATCACCGAGGCGGAGGTCTTCCCGCTGCCCGGTCCGCTCGACCTGACCGGCCTGTTCGGCATCGCCGACCTGGACCGTCCCGAGCTGAAGTACCCGAAGTTCGTGGCCGGTACGGCGCGCGGGCTGACCGACGTCGAGTCGGCCTCCCAGCCGGACATCTTCGCCGCGATGCGCGAGCGGGACGTGCTGCTGCACCACCCGTACGACAGCTTCTCCACCTCGGTGCAGGCCTTCCTCGAGCAGGCCGCGGGCGACCCGGACGTGCTGGCGATCAAGCAGACGCTGTACCGGACGTCCGGTGACTCGCCGATCGTGGATGCGCTGATCGACGCGGCGGAGTCCGGCAAGCAGGTGCTCGTCCTGGTCGAGATCAAGGCTCGCTTCGACGAGCAGGCCAACATCAAGTGGGCCCGCAAGCTGGAGGAGTCTGGCTGCCACGTCGTCTACGGTCTGGTGGGGCTCAAGACGCACTGCAAGCTGTCGCTGGTGGTCCGCCAGGAGGGGGACACCCTTCGGCGCTACTCGCACGTGGGCACCGGCAACTACCACCCGAAGACCGCCCGGCTGTACGAGGACATCGGGCTGCTGACCTCGGACCCGCAGGTCGGTGCGGACCTCTCGGACCTCTTCAACCGGCTCTCCGGCTACTCGCGCCGCGAGTCGTACCGCCGGCTGCTGACCGCGCCGCGCGGGCTGCGGGACGGGCTGATCTCGCGGATCCACAACGAGATCGCCCACCACCGCGCCGGTCGTCCGGCGTACGTGAAGCTCAAGGTCAACTCGATCGTCGACGAGGCCGTGATCGACGCGCTGTACCGGGCCTCCCGGGCCGGCGTGCCGGTGGACGTCTGGGTGCGCGGGATCTGCGCGATCCGCCCGGGGGTGCCCGGGCTGAGCGAGAACATCCGGGTGCGCAGCATCCTCGGGCGCTTCCTGGAGCACTCGCGGATCTTCGTGTTCGGCAACAACGGCGATCCGGAGGTGTGGATCGGCAGCGCCGACATGATGCACCGCAACCTGGACCGCCGGATCGAGGCGCTGCTGCGGATCACCGACCCGGCGCACCGGGCCGAGCTGTCCGGGCTGATCGACCTCGGGGTGTCGGACGAGACGGAGTCCTGGCACCTGGGGGCGGACGGGGCGTGGACGCGCCACGCCCAGGACGCGGAGGGGAAGTCGCTGCGGCACGTCCAGGACCTGCTCATCGACTCGCGCCAGCGCCGCCGGGCCGCCGCGGCCCGGTGACGGTGCGCCGCTGCCGCGGCGCCCGGCCACGACCACCGACGCGGGCCACCGAGGCCGAGGCCGAGGCCGGCGAGGGCGGCGGCCACTGATGCGTGCCACTGATGCGAGCCACTGATGCGAGCCGCTGAGCGGTCGGGACCCGCCGCAGCGGTCGGCCACCAGCCCCGGGGGACGGCCCCGGGGGAACGGGGATCTAGCTAGTCATGACCGATGCGCCGATGACGGCCCTGGCGGCCTCCACCGCGACCGCCGGGGACATCCTCTCCAGCCATCTCACCGCCCAGGCCGGCGTGTTCCTGCGCGCGCTGCCGCAGGCGGTGGGCGAGGTCGGCGCCAGACCGGGGACGGCCGTCGTCCCGTCCGTCGGCACGGCCGACCTGCTGCGGGCGGTGCGGCGGATCGGCGGGCTGCTGCACACCTTCGGCGGCACGTTCGAACAGACCTGGGCGCAGGAGTCGCGCACCGAGCTTCGCTGGCTGCTCAACCTGCTGGCGCTGGAGCCGGGGTACGTCCGCCGCTCGGCCCGGCTGCTGGGTGCGCTGGACGCGCTGAGCGGCAGCGAGGCGGACGGCGCGGGGATGCTCGCCGGCCACGCCGGGGTGCCGAAGGCGCGGGCGCTGCTCGACCGCCAGCTGACCCTGGCCCGGACCAGGGCGCACACGTCGGTGCTCCAGGAGCTGCGTTCGGCGCGGCTGCACGCGCTGGCGGACCGGATGACGCTGCTGGTCGCCGAGGCGCCGATGCTGGACGCGGCGGGCGGCCGGGCCGCGGCGGTGCTGCTGCCGCAGGCGGGGGCGGCGTTCACCGCGCTGGCCGCGAGCGCCCGGCAGCTGCCGTTGCAGCGGGCCGCCACCCCGTACGGCGGGGACGGGCTGCGCCGGCTCGGCTCAGTACCGCCGGCCCGGGGCGCGGTGGACGCGGACGCGGCGCTCGCGGCGGACGACGCCCCGTGGCACCGGGTGCGGATCCTGGTGAAGCGGGCCCGGTACGCGTTGGAGGTGTGCGGCCGGCCGGCCGTCGAGCTGGACGAGCTGGACGAGGTGCTGGGCCGGCACCAGGAGGCGGCGGACGCCGCGGTCACCGCGGCCACCGCGGCACGGACGCCGAGGATCACGCCCGCGACGGCGTACGTGCTCGGCGTGGTGCATGCTGATCAACGACTGGAGGTGGAGGCGGCGCGGTACGCCTTCGGCCACCGGTGGCCCGAGCTCCCGTCCGGCCTGGACGGTGGGCTGGAGATTCCCCCGGCCGAGGGCTGGGGGTCCGACCCCGCACCCCGGATGGCATGAGTTGCGCAACCGCCTGAGCACCGAGCAGGCCGATGGCCCCTTCACGAGCAGCAGCCCCGGCGGCGGGCGGTCGCCGGTCGTCCTGGCGGCGGGCGCGGTGCTCTGGCTGCCCGGGCGGCCCAAGAAGAGCGGCCGGCTGGGGCGGCCGCGGATCGCGGTGATCCACCGGCCCAAGTACGACGACTGGAGCCTGCCCAAGGGCAAGCTCGACCCGGGCGAGGGCGTGGTCGAGGCGGCGCTGCGCGAGGTGCGCGAGGAGACCGGGTTCAGCTGCGTGCTGGGGGATGAGCTGCCGGCCCAGCACTACCTGGCGCAGGGGCGGCCGAAGGAGGTCAGGTACTGGGCGGCGGTGCCGTCCGCCGGGGCGTTCCGGCCGAGCCGGGAGGTGGACCGGCTGGACTGGCTGCCGGCCGGGAAGGCGCGGGCGCGGCTCACGCACGAGCGGGACCGGGTGCTGGTGGACGCCTTGCTGGAGCTGCTGGGCGCCCGGCCGGTGGCCGGTGGGCGGGGCCGGCCGTCGGTGAAGGAACAGTGGAAGTGATCTCCCCGCACCCTTGCCGTGACGCAACCGTTACTACCTGACGTAGTTTCCTGCCATCCGTTCGAGGTTCACTCGCCGTTCACTTCCGACCGGCTGTCGTGTCACTTACCCGGCCTAACTTCGGGGATACCGGAGGGCCGCACGGGCCCCGGACCACAGCAAAACCCGCGCTCCGCCGTCTTCGTACGGCCTGCGCGCCGGGCAATGCCACAGAAAGGGACATCCCTGTGAAGCTCCAGCGGAACGGCCGCTCCAAGGCCCTCGCCATCGGTGCCATGGCGCTCGTCAGCTCGCTGTCGCTCGCCGCCTGCGGTTCGGACGAGAACAACAACACCAACGCCGGCAGCGGCTCCAGCGGCTCCGCCGCGGCCGCGATCAACTGTGGCAGCAAGCCCGCCGCCCTGCTGTCCGCGGGCTCCACCGCGCAGGGCACCGCGATCGACGTCCTGAAGACCAACTTCGGTGCGGCCTGCAAGGACTCCTCCGTCAACTACGGCGGCGGCGGCTCGGGTGCCGGTGTCCAGCAGTTCAACCAGGGCAAGATCCAGTTCGCGGGTTCCGACTCGGCGCTGAAGCCGGCCGAGGTCGAGGACAGCAAGAAGGTCTGCACCGGCGGCCAGGGCATCAACCTGCCGCTCGTCGCGGGTCTCGTCTCGCTCGTCTACAACGTGGACGGCGTCGACAACCTGGTCCTGGACGGCCCGACCACCGCCAAGATCTTCGACTCGCAGATCACCAAGTGGAACGACCCGGCGATCGCCGCCCTCAACCCGGGCGCCAAGCTGCCGGACGCCGACATCCAGGCCATCCACCGCACGGACGACTCCGGCACCACCGAGAACCTGACCAAGTACTTCGCCAAGGTCTCCGGTGGCGCCTGGTCCTACCCGCCGGCCAAGGCGTGGGCGGGCAAGGGCGGCCAGGGTGCCAACGGCTCCGCCGGTGTCGCGGCCCAGGTGAAGCAGGTCAAGAACTCGATCAGCTACGCCGAGCTGGCGTACGCCCAGACCAACAACCTGAAGAGCGCCGCCATCAACACCGGCGCCTCCAAGCCGGTCGAGGCCACCGCCGCCAACGCCGCCGCCACCTTCGCCAAGGCGAAGATCGCGGGCACCGGCAGCGACCTGGCGCTGACCCTCGACTACGCGACCAAGGACGAGGGTTCCTACCCGCTGGTCCTGGTGACGTACGAGATCGTCTGCGACAAGGGCAACAAGGCCGAGACCCTCGACGCCCTGAAGGCCTTCCTGTCCTACGGCATCAGCGACGCCGGCCAGAAGGCGATCGGCGAGAAGGGCTACGTGCCGCTCCCCAAGGAGCTGACCGACAAGGTCAACGCCGTCATCCCGACGCTGGCCTGACCCAGTAGCACCCCCGGCTTGGGGCGGCCCCGTGAACGAGGGGGGCCGGGGCCGCCCCCACCGGGAAGCACGTCCGAAGAAGCACGTCCGGGGCACCGCCGCCAGGGTGCCGCCCCCTCGGGGCAGCACCACCAGACCGGAGTAGACCAATGACTTCATCCTCCCCTGCCGCCCCGCGAGGCAGGGAACGCCGCAAGCGCGACAGCCGGCTCGGCGACAAGATCTTCATGAATGCCGCGCGAGGCTCGGGCATCCTGCTGCTGGTCGTCATGGCCGCCATCGCAGGGTTCCTGGCCTGGCGCTCCGGCATCGCCCTCGGGAAGAACGAGGGCAACTTCCTCACCACCTTCGAGTGGACGCCGGACGCCCCGAAGCCGGTCTTCGGCATCGCCGTCCTCGCGTTCGGCACCATCGTCAGCGCGGTCATCGCGATGGCGATCGCCGTGCCGGTGGCCATCGGCATCGCGCTGTTCATCTCGCACTACGCGCCGCGCCGGATCGCCCAGCCGTTCGCCTACCTGGTGGACCTGCTCGCCGCCGTGCCCAGCATCATCTACGGCCTCTGGGGCGCACTCTTCCTGGTGCCGCACCTGTACGGGCTGACCAGCTGGCTGGACGAGTACCTCGGCTGGACGTACGTCTTCGACCAGTCCCGGACCGGCACCGTGCCGCGCACCCTGTTCACCGTCGGCATCCTGCTGGCCATCATGATCCTGCCGATCATCACCGCGGTCAGCCGTGAGGTCTTCCGGCAGGCCCCGCGGATGCACGAGGAGGCGGCACTCGCGCTCGGCGCGACCCGCTGGGAGATGATCCGCACCGCGGTGCTGCCGTTCGGCCGCCCGGGCATCATCTCCGCCTCGATGCTCGGCCTCGGCCGTGCGCTCGGCGAGACCATCGCGGTCGCGGTGGTGCTCTCCTCCAACAACGTCCTCTCGCTGCACCTGCTGGACCCGGGCGGCGGTACCTTCGCGCAGAACATCGCGCTCAAGTTCAGCGAGGCCCAGCCCTTCGGCCGGGACGCGCTGATGGCCTCCGGCCTCGTCCTGTTCGTGATCACCCTGCTGGTGAACGGTGCCGCGCGGCTGATCGTCGCCCGCCGCAAGGAGTACTCGGGGGCCAACGCATGAGCGCCGCTATGACATCGGTTCCGGCGGACGCCCGCCCGGTCGGCCACCCGCTGACCGCGAACCGGCTGCCCAAGTGGGCCCCGGCCGCCGTCGCCGCCGGCTCGATCGCCCTCGGCTGCGCGATCGGCGTGCTCGGCGGCCTGGAGAGCCACCTGCAGTGGGGCCTGATCTCCGCGCTGCTGTTCCTGGCGATCAGCTACGGGCTCGCGGCCCGGGTCGAGGGCCGCCGCCAGGCCAAGGACCGGTTCGCCACCTCGGTGGTCTGGGTCGCCTTCATCCTGGCCGTGGTCCCGCTGGCCGCGCTGACCGTCTACACCATCCAGCAGGGTGCCGGGGTGGTGGACGGCTACTTCCTGTCGCACTCCATGAAGGGTGTCCTGCAAGCGGGCCCCGGCGGTGGTATCTACCACGCGCTGATCGGCACCATGGAGCAGGTCCTGCTGGCCACCGCGATGGCCGCCCCGATCGGTCTGCTGACCGCCGTCTACCTGGTCGAGTACGGCCGTGGCCGGCTCGCCAAGGCGGTCACCTTCTTCGTCGACGTCATGACGGGTGTCCCGTCGATCGTCGCCGGTCTGTTCATCCTCTCCCTGTGGAACATCGCCCTCGGCTTCAACTACTCCGGCTTCTCGGGCGCCCTCGCACTGGCGATCCTGATGATGCCGGTGGTGGTCCGCTCCACCGAGGAGATGCTGAAGCTCGTCCCGAACGAGCTGCGCGAGGCCTCGTACGCGCTCGGTGTGCCGAAGTGGAAGACGATCCTGCGGATCGTCCTCCCCACCGCGATCGGCGGTATCACCACCGGTCTGATGCTCGCGGTCGCGCGCATCACGGGTGAGACCGCCCCGGTGCTGATGCTGGTGTTCGGTGCGGACTACATCAACAGCAACCCGTTCGACGGGCCGCAGCAGTCGCTGCCGATGTACATCTGGCAGCAGTACGCCGTGGTGAACAACGACTACGGCTACGCCCGTGCCTGGGGTGCCGCGCTGGTGCTGATCGCCTTCGTGATGGGGCTCAACCTCATCGCCCGGGGCATCGCACGCTGGCGCTCGCCCAAGGGCGGACACTGAGCCTCCGACTGACGTACGACACAGAATTCATCAGCGGCCCCCGGCCGCGGGCGAGAGAAGACGAAAGATCATGGCCAAGCGCATCGACGTCAGCGGACTGTCCGCCTTCTACGGCACCACCAAGGCCATCGAGGACATCTCGATGAGCATCGAACCCCGCTCGGTGACGGCCTTCATCGGCCCCTCCGGCTGCGGGAAGTCCACCTTCCTGCGCACCCTCAACCGGATGCACGAGGTGATCCCGGGTGCCCGCGTCGAGGGCAAGGTGCTCCTGGACGACGAGAACCTCTACGGCTCGACGGTCGACCCGGTCGCCGTCCGCCGCTCGGTCGGCATGGTCTTCCAGCGGCCGAACCCGTTCCCGACCATGTCGATCTACGACAACGTGGTCGCCGGGCTGAAGCTCGCGGGCGTGCGCAAGAAGTCCGTCCTGGACGGCGTGGTGGAGAAGTCCCTCAAGGGCGCCAACCTCTGGAAGGAGGTCAAGGACCGGCTGAACAAGCCGGGCGCCGGCCTCTCCGGCGGTCAGCAGCAGCGCCTCTGCATCGCCCGCGCCATCGCGGTCGAGCCGCAGGTCCTGCTGATGGACGAGCCCTGCTCCGCGCTCGACCCGATCTCCACCCTCGCCATCGAGGACCTCATCGGCGAGCTGAAGTCCCAGTTCACCATCGTCATCGTCACGCACAACATGCAGCAGGCGGCCCGCGTCAGCGACCGCACCGCCTTCTTCAACCTGGCCGGGGTCGGCCAGCCGGGCAAGCTGATCGAGCTGGACGACACCCAGCGGATCTTCTCCAACCCGTCCGTGCAGGCGACCGAGGACTACATCTCGGGCCGCTTCGGTTAGTCGGGCCGCTCCTCCCGAGGAGCCCCCGACCCACAGACTGCTTCGCGGTGCTGCATGGCGGTGCCGCCGCGAAGTATGAAGAAGGGCCCGCCCCCGAGATGTGGGGGCGGGCCCTTGTCAGATCCAGGGGCGTCCGGAGGCTCAGCCCCAGAACAGGTGGATGAACCAGTACACCAGCGCTGCGACGATGGCGGCCGCCGGCATCGTGATGAACCAGCCGAGCACGATGTTCTTCGCCACGCCCCAGCGGACCGCGCGGATCCGCTTGGTGGCCCCCACGCCCATGATCGCCGAGGTGATCACGTGGGTGGTGGAGATCGGCGCCTTGAAGACGAACGACGTGATGTACATGACGGTCGAGGCGGTGGCCTCGGCCGCGAAGCCCTGCGGCGGGTCCAGCTCGATGATCTTGCGACCGAGGGTCCGCATGATCCGCCAGCCACCCGCGTAGGTGCCCAGCGAGAGCATCGTGGCGCAGGAGATCTTCACCCAGACCGGGATGGCGTCGGTGCTCTGGTGGCCCGAGATGGTGAGGGCCATCACCACGATGCCCATGGTCTTCTGGGCGTCCTGCAGACCGTGCGCGAGGGCCATGGCGGCGGCCGAGGCGGTCTGGGCGACCCGGAAGTTGCGCTTGGCGCGGTGCGGGTTGGCCCGCCGGAAGACCCAGAGGATCGCCAGCATCACGATGAAGCCGCCGACCAGGCCGACGATCGGCGAGAGGATCATCGGAATGACGATCTTGTCCAGGACGCCGCTCCAGATCACCTCGGTGCCGCCGGCCAGCGCCGCGCCCACCATGCCGCCGAACAGCGCGTGCGAGGAGGAGGACGGGAGGCCGAAGTACCAGGTGATCAGGTTCCAGGTGATCGCACCGACCAGGGCGGCGAAGAGGATCGCCATGCCCTGACTGCCGGTGGGGGTCTCGATGATGCCCTTGGAGACGGTGTGCGCCACGCCGCTGCCGAGGAAGGCGCCGGCCAGGTTCATCACGGCGGCCATCGCGAGCGCGGCCCGCGGGGTCAGCGCCCGGGTGGAGACCGAGGTGGCGATGGCGTTCGCCGAGTCGTGGAAGCCGTTGGTGTAGGTGAAGAAGAACGCAACGCCGAGGACGGCGATGAGTGCTGCCATGTCCACGAGGGTCAGGACTCCTTGACGGCGATGGTCTCCACCGTGTTGGCGACGTGCTCGAAAGCGTCCGCCGCCTCCTCAAGGACGTCCACGACCTGCTTGAGCTTGAGCACCTCGATGGCGTCGTACTGGCCGGAGAACAGGTGGGCGAGCAGCTTGCGGTGGATCTGGTCGGCCTGGTTCTCCAGGCGGTTGACCTCGATCCAGTACTCGGTGAGGTTGGACATGGTGCGCAGGTTCGGCATCGCCTCGGCGGTGAGCTCGGCGGCGCGCGCCAGCACCTCGATCTGCTGCTCGATCCCCTTGGGCAGGGTCTGGATGTCGTAGAGGACGACCAGGTCGACGGCCTCCTCCATGAAGTCCATGATGTCGTCCAGCGACGAGGCGAGGCTGTAGATGTCCTCGCGGTCGAAGGGCGTGATGAAGGACGAGTTCAGCTGGTGGAAGACGGCATGGGTGGTGTCGTCCCCGGCGTGCTCGGCGGCGCGCATGCGCTCGACGATCTCCGCGCGGGCCGACACGTCTGATCCCAGCAGTTCCAGCAGGAGCTTCGACCCGACGACGAGGTTCTCCGCTGCCGCGGCGAACATGTCGTAGAAGCTCGTCTCCTTCGGGGTCAGGCTAAAACGCACGGAAATCTCCGATGTGCGGGGTAGGGACTGAACGATGCTAGGTGCAACCAAGCGCAATCGTGCAAACGGGGTGGTGGGGGAGGAGCCGGAACCTCCCCTTCCGGTTGCCTGCCGCAGCAGTGGACCCGACCCGCACGCCCATGTGCGGACACGAGCCCCCAGTCTGACGGAACCTCGCCCGGATTGCCCCCGGCGTGCGGGCGGAAGACCGCGGTGTCGGCCCGGAATGGGGAACCCTCCGCACACCCCATTCGGAGCCGCCCGGACACCTCTCCGGTGCGCTCCGGGCCTGCGGACTTGCGCCGCAGGAACACCGGGACCGGCCCCGGTGTTGGACACTGGAGGCCGACGCAGCCACCGAGGCACTCAGACGAAGGCGGGCCGATGACCACGACGGAAGCGCGCACCCAGCCGGACCACGCGGCCGGGGCGGAGCCGGGCGGCGACCAGCCGGTGCCGGCCGCCGCGGAGGCGGCCGACCACCGGGCCGACCAGCACGCCGGCCACGGGCCGCACGGGTACAGCGCGCAGAAGGACGCCCACCTCAAGCGGCTGCGCCGGATCGAGGGCCAGATCCGCGGCCTCCAGCGGATGGTCGACGAGGACGTCTACTGCATCGACGTGCTCACCCAGGTCTCGGCCAGCACCAAGGCCCTGCAGTCCTTCGCGCTCTCGCTGCTGGAGGAACACCTGCGGCACTGCGTCGCCGCGGCCGCCGAGGAGGGCGGCACCGAGCTGGACGCCAAGGTTGCGGAGGCCACTGCCGCGATCGCCCGGCTGCTGCGCAGCTGAGACCCCGGGCAGCCGCACCCCGCGCAGCCGCACCCCGGGCGCTCCCGCACGGCGGAGGTACCGGCGCCCACTCTCAGTCCTGGCCCCCCGCTTCCGGCGGCCCGTCGGCGGACACCCCGCCGTCGGGCCGGTCCAGCAGCACCTCGTCGATCCGCTCGGTCGGCAGCCGGTCGTCGGTGCTGGCCGTGGCGGCGATCATCAGCTCACCGGCCAGGTCGATCTCGTCGAGGGCCGCGTTGTCGTGGCCGCCGCTGCGGCCGCCCGTGGACGACACCACCTGCACCACCCCTTCAGTGCCCCGCCAGCCCGGGCGGCAGCCACCCGACGTCCAGCCTAGGCACTTCGGAGCCCGCCCACATGGCACGGACGGGCCATCTCGGCGCCGCCGAAACGGGTGGGCCCGACCGCTCCGGGCGGCCCACCGACGCCGGCGGCGCCCCTGCGCCCCGCTACTTTGGGCTCTCCGTGTGCTTCATCGCGTAGATGTCGGAGGCCGGCGGCTCGGCCGCCTCCACCGCCTTGCCGAAGTCGGCCAGCGAGGTGGTCGACGTCACCTTCACCTGGTCCTTCGCCTCCTTGGAGCCGGCGACCCCGGCGAAGGCGAACACCTCGACCACCTTGTGCAGCCGGCCCTGCTCGTCCAGCCAGGCGTCGTACGGGACCTCCTTGACCGTGAAGGTCTGCGCCGCCATCCGCAGCCCGTCCCCGCCCCGGCCGCCGGTGGCCTCGGCCGCCTTGGTCAGGTCGAGGGTGCCGCGGTAGTGCTTCAGCGCAACCCCGCCGACCGTCTCGGTGCCGACCAGGTCCGCCTTCTGTGCCCCGCGCAGCGCGCCGGTGGCGGAGGCCGGGTCGGTCGCGCCGCTGGAGACGAGGTTGCCGTCCGGCAGCTGGCGCACGTCCAGCTTCACCCACTTGCCCTCGGGCACCTTGGCGCCGCTGTTCTGCAGATAGACGGTGCCCGGCAGGACCACCTCGACGATCTTCCCGGTGGTCGCCGCGCCGGGCGGCACCGTCACCTCCAGCCGCCCGATCCGCTTCACGTAGTCGTAGCCGCCGGTGCCGGTGAAGACGGCCTTCTTGTCGGCTGACTCGGTGACCAGCTCGGTGGTGGTGTGCGCGGAGCCCGTCCGACCGGTGATGTCGGCGGCGTTGCGGACGGCCGTCACCGGGTCTGCGGAGAGCTGGTCGGGGGCGGCCGCCTTCCGGTCGGCGGAGCCGTCGGAGGCCCCGGGTCCGCCGGAGCAGCCGGCCAGCCCGGTGAGGGCGGCGGCGAGGGCGACGGCTCCGGCCGCCGACCGCAGGTGTGGCAGCGGGCGGCCGGGCCGCCGGCCGCTGCGCTGCACGCCGGTGATCTTCATCTCGCGACAACCCCCTCGGGCCCGACTGCCCCGCCGGCCACCACCACCGGGTGGGCAGAGCTCTTGCCGGGCAAACGAGTTGAGGTCCGGGGGGTTACGCGGAACCCGGCGCGCAGCGGGCGTCGCGCGCCGGGGTCCCGGCGGGTTACCGTGAGGCACGTGCACAGTGAGCTGCCGGCTGACCCCGGCACCACCCCGATGCCCGAGCACCGTGTCGCGATCAGCGAGCGCGGTTCCTTCTCTTTCGCGACCTGCAGCTGCGGCTGGTTCTCACCGGCCCGCCGCTCCCGCGACCTGAGCAGACGCGAGGCCGCTGACCACCTGGTGGAGAACGGCGCCGGCGGCTCCTAGCCGTCGGGGACGGCGTTCCGGGAAGGGAGACGGCACCGGCGTTCGGGGCCGGCCTCAGGCCGCCAGGTCGGACTCCGGCGGCTGCTCGTCGGCCCGGACGGGGCCGCGCCCGCCGCCGCGCCGCCGTCCGCCGCGCGGGCCGCTCTGCGGGGCCCGGATCAGCGGGGCGGCCGCGGTCCGCGCCAGTGCGTGGCACAGCGGGACCAGCACGGCCATCGCGATCGGTGCCAGCAGCAGGACGACCGCGGTGGCGAGCGCGAAGCCGCCGATCACGTCGGTCGGGTAGTGGACGCCCATGTACATCCGGCAGAAGCCCTGCAGGAGGGCGAGCCCCCCGGCGATCCAGCCGAGCCGGCGGTTCACCAGGAACAGCGCGACCGCGATGCCCATCGACATCGTCGAGTGGTCGCTGACGAAGGAGTGCGTGCCGGCCTTGCCGTCCACCAGCACGTCCAGCCCGGTGTGGTCGACGAACGGGCGCGGGCGGTCCACGATGGCGGCGATCGGCAGGTTGGCCAGCTCGGCGATGGCGACCGAGAGCGGTGCCCAGAGCAGGCCCGCGACGGCCACCGGCGCGTCCGGGCGGCGTCTGGCCTGCAGCCAGCCGACCAGGCCGAGCAGGGCCAGGCCGATCAGGATGCCGTACTCACCGATCCAGGAGACCAGGTGGTCCAGCCACTCCGGGGAGCGCTTGGCCAGGCCGTTGACGGCGTAGAGCAGGCCGAGGTCGGGGTTGGTCGTGTCGGCAAGCGGCGTCGACACGCCGCACCTCCTTCTGGTCCGCAGCACCTGGTCGTTCCGGCCGTGGCCCGCCCGCCCCTTCCTGTCCGGGAAGGTGACGCGGGGCCATCGGACACAACGTCATGACCGGGCTACAGCGTTCCACGGAAACATGCGGTTATCGAAACTTGACTCAGCGTCCACAGTGCCCGCACACCCGGCGGTCCGGGGAGGGTCAGCTCTTTGCAGGCGTTTGACCTGGACCTGTCGGGGCGGGGCCGGCCGCGACGGCCGCCCGGGACGCCGGGCCGGCGGCGGGCGCCCCCAGGGCGGCGACGGCCGAGGGGGCGGCCGGGGCCGGCGGGGGCGGCGTGGGGGTCGGGGTCTCCGGAGCGGTGGTGCCCGGGCGGCTCGGGGCGGTGATGCTGCCGTCCGCGTTGCGCCCCGGCAGCGCCTGCGCGCCGTCCGAGGTCACCCGGGTGGCACCGATGTACTCCCGGGTGTCGATCTTGTCGTAGCGGATCACCGCACCGGTGTGCGGCGCGTTGATCATGTACCCGCCGCCGACGTAGATGCCGACGTGGTGGATGCTCCGCGGATCCGTCAGGTCCGTTGCCCAGAACACCAGATCCCCCGGGCGGAGCTGGTCGCGCGAGGGGTGCTGCCCGGCGTACCACTGGTCGTTGGCCACCCGGGGGAGCGTGATCCCCACACTGGCGTACGCGGCCTGGGTGAGCCCGGAGCAGTCGAACCGCCCGTTCTGCGACGGCAGCCCCTCGCCGCCCCACAGGTACGGGGTCCCGAGCTTGGTCTGCGCGAAGTAGATCGCGCCGGAGGACTGCTGGGAGACCTCCACCGGCGCCGTCGGCGCCGTGAAGCTGCGGGCCATCGCCTGGATGTTCTTCACGTAGCCCTGCGTCTCCTTGTACGGCGGCACCCCGTTGTACCTGGTCACCGCGTACGGGCCGGCGTTGTAGGCGGCCAGCAGGTTGGCCTGGCGGTCGCCGGGAACCTTGGAGACGTCCTTGGCGAGGGCGCAGTCGAACGTGGCCGCCGAGGCGATCGCGTCCATCGGGTCCCAGACGTCCTTCTTGCCGTCATTGTTGCCGTCCGTGCCGTATGTTCCCCACGTCTCCGGCATGAACTGAGCCATTCCCTGTGCGCCCACGCCCGACCGGGCACGCGGGTCGAAACCGCTTTCCTGGTACAGCTGCGCCGCGAGCATCGGCGGCGAGATCTCCGGACAGAGCGCGCCCCACTGCTGGATCGGAGCCTGGTAGGCCGCCGGAACGGTGCCCGGCGAGAGTGCGGAGCGATTGGCCGACTGCTGCGGCGCACCACTCGCCGCATACGTCGCGACCGTGACCATGCAGACGAAGCCGACCGCGACAACTCCCGCAGTGGCGGCGGCCGTACCGGCCTTCCGGAGTACCATCAGCACCATCCCGACGAATCGTCAGTCGAAGTGTCCCGGAAGGCGTTGCTCACCGCAATCATCAGAGATACAAAGAGTGAGCGCTATCCTTCGTACGGTGGACATCCTCGCGTACGTGTCCCATACCTCACGACCAATCCGCGAGAAGCAGCCAAGTCGACATCAGATCTGGCCAAGAATAGGTACCGACCCTTCGCGCGGGCGGGGTCTGGGCCCTTGAATTTGCCTGATCGGGCGGTGAGATGGAAATGAACCTGAGCAGCGTGAACAGCATCGCGATCGGCCACCTGGCCGAGGACCCACCAAAGAAGCCGAATATCGACACCATCATCGGCGGGATCGCCCCGGACTGGGGCCCGTTCGCGAGCCTCGGGTCGGAGGCCCGGGTGATGGTCGAGGTCGTCATGGCCGTGGCGATCCTGGCCTGCCTCGGCATCGCCGTCTGGGGCGCGGCCAAGCAGCGCATCGGCGCCACCGCCATGCGCGACAGCTTCGGTGCCGAACAGGGCAAGGGGCTGATCATCGCCGGGCTGACCGGCGTGTTCATCATTGGATCACTCGGCACTCTGTTCACCATTGTGTACGGCATGGCCATCTGACGATCGGACAGGGCGGACGAGACAGGCGGTGAGCCCGCCCGGCCGTCCGGCCGTCACGATCCGCCGGAGTCCCCGCCGGGAGTCCACCCATCACCCCGCCCTCCGCGCCCGCCCACGGGCGGAGGGGCCCCGGAGCCGCCCGGCTCCCCGCACCAGGAGGGCCGCCGTGCCGTTGTCCGACGACCAGCCGCACACCCGTACGCGGCTGCCGGTCGGTGAACAGCCCTCGTCCCAGCCGACCACCCGTCAGTCCAGGCCGCTGCGCACCCTGCTGACCGTCCTGGCGGTCGTCACCCTGCTCGTGGTCGCCATCTCCATCGCCAACCGCGGCAAGGCCGACCCCGGCAGCACCGCCGGGCGTTCCGCCGACGCAGCCCCCACCGCCGCCTCCGGCGCCGGACCGGCCCCCAGCGGCGACCAGCCCGTCAGCACCACCACCAACGGCATCGGCAGCGGCTTCCCGCACACCGACCAGGGCGCACAGTCGGCCGCCGCCAACTACGCGGTCGCCATCGGCTCCGCCGACATGTTCCGCACCGACAGTCGCCACGCCATCGTCGCCACCATCACCGACCCGTCCGCCACGGCAGCCCTCCAGAGCCGCCTGGACCAGGGGTTCGGCGGCGACACCGCCACCCGCTACGGTCTCGACGCCCAGGGCCACGCGCCCAAGGGCCTCACCTTCGTCAGCCGCACCGTCCCGGCCGGCACCAAGTCGGTCGGCTACAGCGACAGCGACACCAAGGTCGAGGTCTGGTGCACCGGCCTCACCGGCCTCGCAGGCGAACGCTCCGTCCAGCCCGTCACGGAGAACTGGTTCACCCTCACCCTGACCCTCCACTGGACGGGCGGCGACTGGAAGCTCACCGACTACGCAAGCCGGCAGGGCCCAGCCCCGATGCCGGGCGACCAACAGGCCGCCACCGCCGAGGAGATCACCGGCGCCGTCCAGCAGTTCGGGGGTTTCCGCTATGCCCGTTGATGCAGTCGCGAGGAAGTTGTCCCGGTTCGGTGGGGTGCTGGGGGTGCTGGTCACTCTTCAAGTCACCTCCCTGGCCCTGGCCTCGCGGGCACTGGCGGAGCCCAGTCCGAGCCCGACAGCTTCGCCCAGCGGGAACGACTGCGATGTGCTGCCACTTCCCGGTAGCGGTGTCTACTGCGCGTCCAAGCCCGGCGGCAGCGGATCCATCCCCGGGAGCTCGACCGTTGGCGGTGTCACCGACCCGCTCGGGTCGTTGGCGAAGGGGTGTGCGCAGGCGGCGGCCTGGGTGGTGCGGAGTCTGTCGGGGGCGATCGACGGGACGACGCAGGTGGACTTCACCAACGCGTCGTTCCTGCAGCAGTACGCGGTGGTGTTCGCCGCGTCCACGATCATCACGCTGGTGCTCTGGCTGCTGGCGGTGACGAAGCGGGCGGTGCGCGGGGCGCCGTTGACGACGGCGGTCTCGGAGGCGATCGGCTTCCTGTGGCTGACCGTGGTGGCGTCGGCGTTCACGCCGCTGATCCTCTACACCGTGGTGAGCGCGACGGACGGGGTCACCAAGGCGATCGCGGTGGGGACGAAGTCGGACACCGGGACGTACCTGGGCGGGTTCGCGGACACCCTGGAGAAGGGGTCGATGGGTGGCGGCCCGCTGATCCTGATCATCGTGTCGCTGGTGGCCGTGCTGGCGGCGGCGGTGCTCTGGGTGGAACTGCTGATCCGGGCGGCGATGCTGTACGTGGGCGCGCTGCTGGGGACGGCGGTGTACGCGGGGCTGGTGGACAAGCAGCTGTGGAAGCACGTGCGCCGCTGGGCGGGGGTGATGCTGGCGGTGGACCTGGCGAAGCCGATCATCGTGATCATCCTCGGGCTGGCGGGCGCGGTGGCGACCGGTGCCGGGGCCAGTGACGACTTCGCGCGGGTGCTGTCGGGGCTGGCGATCCTCTTCCTGTCGATCTTCGCGAGCGCCTCGGTCTACCGTTTCGTGCCGGGTTTCGGCGACGAGATCATGAGCATGCGCAACGCCCGGGCCAACGCGGTGTCGGCCGGCTCGGCGATGATCAACGGGACCGCCAACCTGGTGAAGCAGGGCATCAGCACGCACGGCGACCGCGGCCCGCAGGGCGCCGGCGGGGGCGGTGCGGGTTCGGGCGGCGGCTCGGTCGCGCCGGGGATCGCCGCCCATGCCGCGCGCACCCCGGCGCCGCCGCCGCAGGCCGCACCGCCGGCGTCGGTTCCGATCCGCGACAGCAATCCAGCGAAGGGAGGGTGACGGGTAAGTGAGCAGCGAACCACTCGGTCAGTACGGTGCCCAGTACGCCCAGCCGTACGTGCACCAGCGCCGCACCTACCTGATCGGCAAGGCCCGCCCGAACGCGCCGATCGGCCGAAACCGGGAGTCCGGCGAGATCGTTCTGATCATCTTCGGGGCGTTCCTCGGCATGCTCTGGGGCCTGATGATGCCGGTCCTGCCGCTGCGCATCGCGGGCCTGGTCGGCCTGCCGATGCTGGCGATCGCGGCGGTCTACGTGCCGTACCGGCGCCGGACGTTCTACAAGTGGGTGGAGATCAACCGCACCTACCGCCGGACGGTCCGCAGCGGTCGGGCGGTGTGGAAGTCGGACGCGATGGACGCCGGCACCCGGCTGGACGGCCGCGAGGTCGAGGTCGGGCCGCCGCCCGGGGTCGGGCGGCTGCGCTGGCTGGCGGCGCCGTTCGGGCCGGACGAGGTCGGGGTGCTGATGCACCTGGAGCGGCGCACGGTGACGGCGGCGATCGAGATCGAGGGCCCGGGCGTCGGTCTGCGCGACTCGGAGGACCAGGAGGCGCTGGTCGACCGGTTCGGCACGCTGCTGAAGCACGTCGCCAACGGGGACGGTTTCGTGACCCGGCTGCAGATCCTCGCCCGGACGCTGCCGGCCGACCCGGACGCGCACGCCAAGGACGTGGAGCGACGCGGCGACCACGACGCGCCGCGCTGGCTGCAGGACTCGTACGACCAGCTGCAGTCGATGGTGTCGACCTCCTCGGAGCAGCACCGGGCGTACCTGGTGGCCTGCATGCACTACACCCGTGACCTGGCGGCCGAGGCGCACGCGATGGGCCGGACGGCGACCGGGCGTCGGGCCCGGGACGACGAGGGCCTGGCCGCGGTGATGGCCCGGGAGCTGACCGACATCTGTGCGCGGCTGGCGGAGGCGGACATCCGGGTGCGCCAGCCGCTGGGCCAGGCGCGGCTCTCCTCGCTGCTGCACTCGATGTACGACCCGGACCACCCGATCGACCACATCCAGGCGATGTCCCGCCGCAATGCCTGGCCGGCGGAGCTGGACGCGACGCACCCGCAGTTCCTGCAGGCGAAGACCCGGGAGTCGGTGACCCGGGCGCCGTGGTGCCACGCCACCGCCTGGATCAAGGAGTGGCCGCTGACCCCGGTGGGCGTCAACTTCCTCGCCCCGTTGCTGGTGCACACCCCGGACGTGATCCGGACGGTCGCGGTGACGATGGACCTGGAGCCCACCGACGTCGCGATCGAGCGGATGCTCACCGAGAAGACCAACGACGAGGCGGAGGCGAGCCGCGCCGCCAAGATGAACCGTACGGTCGACCCGCGCGACCTGGCGCACACCGGCCGGGTCGACCAGCGTGGTGACGACCTGGCGTCCGGCGCGGCCGGGGTCAACCTGGTCGGCTACATCACGGTGTCCTCGCGCAGCCCCGAGGCGCTGGCCCGCGACAAGCGGACCATCCGTGCCTCGGCCGGCAAGAGCTACCTCAAGCTGGAGTGGTGCGACCGCGAGCACCACCGCGCTTTCGTCAACACCCTGCCGTTCGCCACCGGCATCCGCCGCTGATCCACCTGGAGGCCCCGTATGGCGATCGGCAACCTCACCGACGCGTTCACCAGCCTGATGTTCGGCAAGGTGGAGACCACCCGCCTGCCGGTGCGCACCTCCACCGGCCAGGCGCAGGCGGTCTACCTGCCCACCGCCGCGCCGGGGCTGGGTGATTCGGGTGTGATCATCGGCCGCGAGGTCTACAGCGGCAAGGGGTACGTCTACGACCCCTTCCAGCTGTACGGGCAGCAGCTGCCGGCCCCGCACTGGCTGGTGCTGGGCGAGTCCGGCAACGGCAAGTCGGCACTGGAGAAGACGTACGTGCTGCGCCAGCTGCGGTTCCGCGACCGCCAGGTGGTGGTGCTCGACGCGCAGGGCGAGGACGGGGTCGGCGAGTGGAACCTGATCGCCAACGCCCTGGGCATAAAGTCGATCCGGCTCGACCCGATGGCGGCCCGGGACGGCGGGGTGAAGCTCAACCCGCTGGACCCGGCGATCACCCAGACCGGCCAGCTGTCGTTGCTGCGCACCATCATCGAGGTCGCGATGGGACGCGGCCTGGAGGAACGGGCCGGCTTCGCGCTGAAGGCGGCGCACGGCCATGTGATCGCGACCGTGACGGATCGCCAGCCGGTCCTGGACGACATCATCAACACCCTGCGCAGCCCCGAGCTGTCCTCGGTGGACTCGCTGGGCGTGGCGGTGGACGAGGTGCAGTCCTGGGGCCTGGACGTGGCGCTGGTGCTGGACCGTCTGGTCGACGGTGACCTGCGCGGCATGTTCGACGGTTCGACCACGGACGGCATCGACCTGGACGCGCCGCTGATCGTCTTCGACCTGTCGCACATCGACCGGAACTCGATCGCGATGCCGATCCTGATGGCGATCGTCGGGGTCTGGCTGGAACACACCTGGATCAGGCCGGACCGGAAGAAGCGGATCTTCCTGGTCGAGGAGGCCTGGCACATCATCAACAGCCCCTTCGTGGCCCAGCTGTTCCAGCGACTGCTGAAGTTCGGGCGCCGGCTCGGCCTCTCCTTCGTGGCCGTGGTCCACCACCTGTCCGACGTGGTGGACGGCGCGGCGGCCAAGGAGGCCTCGGCGATCCTCAAGATGGCCTCCACCCGGACCATCTACATGCAGAAGGCCGAGGAGGCGAGAGCCACCGGCCGGGTGCTGGGTCTGCCCCGCTGGGCGGTGGAGATCATCCCCACACTTTCGCCGGGCATCGCGGTCTGGGACGTGAACGGCAACGTCCAGGTGGTGAAGCACATCATCACCGAGGCCGAGCGGCCACTGGTCTATACCGACCGCGCGATGACCGAGGATGCGGTGGCCGAACGGGTGCGTGCGGAGCGGCAGTTGGCGGCCGAGCCGGGCGTCTGACCGGCGCCTCGAAGGATGCGGGGCGGTCCGGACCACTCCCGGGGCCGCCGTCGGAGGGGGCGGGCCGGCCCGCCCGGCAGGCTCCGCGCGGCCGGACGTCCGTCGACGATTCGTCAGTAGGTAACCCTGTCGTTACGTTCAGGGTCCTGACAGCTACGCGCGTTGACTCTAGGCTGCACTCGCGCAACGACACCGTCGCCCGCCCGGACCTTCGTCCGCAGCCGGGCGCTCTCTCAAGGTGCAGGGGACCCCTCAGAATGTTCACCGTCAGATCCCGACGTGCGGTGCTGGCCGCGGTCGCCGCAGCCGGCCTCGTCGGCACGGTGGCCGTGCCGACCGCAGCCCAGGCCGCGGACGCCAAGCGGCACAAGACCGTCAACCTCCAGCTGCTGGCGATCAACGACCTCCACGGCAACCTGGAGCCCCCGGCCGGCTCGTCCGGCACCATCAAGGAGATCGACCCGGCCACCGGGCAGGTCGTCTCCACCCCGGCCGGCGGTGTCGAGTACCTGGCCACCGCGCTGCGCCAGGCCCGGATCCCGGCCGACGACTCGATCACCGTCGCCGCCGGTGACATCGTCGGCGCCTCCCCGCTGACGTCGGCGCTCTTCCACGACGAGCCGACCATCGAGGCGATGGACAAGCTCGGCCTGGACGTCACGGCGGTCGGCAACCACGAGTTCGACGAGGGCGCCAAGGAGCTCATCCGCCTCCAGGAGGGCGGCTGCCACCCGGTGGACGGCTGCCACGAGGAGGGGCGCAAGTTCAAGGGCGCCAACTTCAACTACCTCGCCGCCAACGTCACCAACGAGAAGACCGGCAAGCCGCTCCTGGCCCCGTACTGGGTGACCAAGTCGCAGGGCGTGAAGGTCGGCTTCATCGGCGCCACCCTGGAGGGCACGCCGAACATCGTGACCGCCGAGGGCGTCAAGGGCCTGAAGTTCGGCAACGAGGTCGCCACGATCAACAAGTACGCGGCCGAGCTGAAGAAGCAGGGCGTCAACTCGATCGTCGCGTTGATCCACGAGGGCGGCTACCCGGCCAGCACCACTTACAACTACGACTGCGGCACCGCCGGCCAGGGCATCTCCGGTCCGATCGTCGACATCGCCAAGAACCTGGACCCGGCGATCGGCGCCATCGTCACCGGTCACACCCACAACGCCTACGCCTGCACCATCCCCGACCCGCAGGGCGTGCCGCGCTCGGTGACCAGCGCCGCCTCCTTCGGCCGGCTCTACACCGAGATCGACCTGAAGCTCGACAAGACCACGGGCACCATCGTCCGCCCGTCGGTCAAGGCCGAGAACCACGTCGTGCGCCAGAACGTCGCGAAGGCCCCGGACATGACGGAGCTGATCGCGCACTACTCCAAGCTGGCCGCGCCGATCGCCAACCGCCCGGTCGGCTTCATCGCCTCGGACCTCAACGGCCGCGGCAGCAGCGACCTGGAGAAGCCGCTCGGTGACGTGATCGCCGACGCGCAGCTGGAGGGCCTCGCCCCCGCCGACAAGGGCGGCGCGCAGGTCGCGTTCATGAACCCCGGAGGCATTCGCTCCGACCTGGTCTACAAGGCGAGCGCCGCCGAGGGCGATGGCGTGGTGACCTACGGCGAGGCGTTCACCGTCCAGCCGTTCACCAACATGATGCAGGTCAAGACGCTGACCGGCGCCCAGCTGATCCAGCTGCTCCAGCAGCAGGTGAGCGGCCCGAACGGCGCCGCGCCGAAGATCCTCCAGTCGTCCAAGGGGCTGACCTACACCCTGGACATGCGCAAGACCGGCGCCGACCGGGTGCTGGTGGACTCCATCCGCCTCAACGGCGCGCCGATCGACCCGGCCGGCAAGTACCGGGCCGCGGCCAATGAGTTCCTGGCCGGCGGCGGCGACGGCTTCCCGGCCTTCGCGGCCGGCACCGACAAGCTGGTCGGCGCCTCGGACCTGGACGTCTTCACCGCCTACCTCGCCGCGCACAGCTCGGCGACCTCGCCGCTGAAGGCGCCGGCGCAGGACCGGATCAAGGTCCTCGGCCCGGGCAGCGACATCGACTGACCGAGGCCGGCAGGGACGGGCGGGGCGCTGTCGGGGCGCCCCGCCCGTTCTGCGTTCTGCGGCCCCGGCTACGTGGGCGCTGGCCCTCCCGGCAGCCGGACGGTGGCGAGGGCGCCCGGCCCGCCGTCCTGGGCCGGACCGAGCGAGACCTCGCCGCCGGACTCCCGCACACTCTGCGCGACGATCGACAACCCGAGGCCGGAGCCCGGGAGTTGCCGCGAGGACGGCGAACGCCAGAACCGGTCGAAGACGTACTGAAGCTCGTCCGGCGGAATGCCGGGGCCGTGGTCGCGGACGGTCAGCACTCCCCGCTGGAGGCCGACTTCGATGGTGCCTCCGGGCGGGCTGTACTTGACCGCGTTGTCCAGCAGGTTGATCACCGCCCGTTCGAGGGCGGCGGCATCGCCACGCACGAACCACGGCGCGACCGCGGTCTCGAAGACCAGCCCGGGGCCGCGCAACTTCGCCCGTGCGACCGCCCGTTCGGCGATCTCGTGCAGGGCGACGACCGCCAGGCTGCGGACCGGCTTCGGCGAGTCCGGGCGGGAGAGCTGGAGCAGGTCGCCGATCAGGAGAGTGAGTTCCTGCATCTGCGCCTTCATGTTGCCGAGCAGCTTGGTCTTGGTCGCGGGCGGCAGCGGGCGGCCGGTGTCGTCGCTGCGGATGAGGAGATCGACGTTGGTGCGGAGGGAGGTCAGCGGCGTGCGGAGCTCGTGCCCGGCATCGGCGATCAGCCGGGTCTGGCGGTCACGGGAGTTGGCGAGCGCGGTGCTCATGGAGTTGAAGGAGGCGGAGAGCCGGGCGATCTCGTCGCTGCCCTGCACGGGGATGGTGGTGCCGACCTCCTCGGTCCGGGCGATGTGCTCGACCACGTCGGTGAGCCGGTCGACGGGCTTGAGCGCGGACCGGGCGACGAGCCGGCCCGCGAGGCCGGCGAGGATGATGCCGCCGACGGCCACGCCGCCGAGGATGATGGCGAGTTTCTGCAGGGATTCCGCGGCCGGCTGCGTGGGCGCGGCCACCATCACCAGGACGGGCGGCCCGGTGGGCGCGTTGGCGGTGACCCAGAAGATCCGGACCATGGCGGGCGCGCCGTTGGTGTAGTGACCGCTGCGGAAGATCGATTTGTTCGGTGGGAGCTGGAGGACCTTGGCGTCATCGGGCTGGAGGGCGATGGCCCTGGTGGCGCCGGGTGGCAGGCAGACTCCCGCTGGGTCGGTAACGACGAACTGGGTATCCCGGAATGCGAAGCCGGGCGGATCCTGGGAGGCGGCGTCGCGCGGGAAGGCGAGGGCGGCCTGCTTCAGGGCGTCCTCCGGGGTGGCCGGACAGAATGCCGGGAGCCGGACTCGCGGCAACTGTGCACTCCGCAGGTCGTTTCGCACCTGGTCGTACAGCTGCTTCTCCACGATGAACCAACACGCCAGCGCCGACAACGCGATGGCCACCGCGACTGCCGCGGCCGTCAGGAACGTGAGCCGGCTGCGCAGGGACTGCGCGCGGTACCAGCGGACGAGGCGTTGGCGGCGGGGGACGCGGGGCGGGGCGAGGGGCGGCGGCGGTGGGGTGGCGGTGTCGCTCACGCGCCCTCCTCGCTCCGCCCGGAGGCCCTTTCGCGTGACGCGCCCCTGCTCACGGCCGGCTCACCGCGCCCGCTCACGCCGGGGTGCCGGCGGCCGGGCGGAGGGCGTAGCCGACGCCGCGTACGGTCTGGATGAGCCGGGGCATGCCGCCCTGCTCGGTCTTGCGGCGCAGGTACATCACGTACACGTCCAGGGAGTTGGAGGAGGGCTCGAAGTCGAAGCCCCAGACCGCCTTGAGGATCTGTTCGCGGGTGAGTACCTGGCGGGGGTGGGAGAGGAACATCTCCAGCAGCATGAACTCGGTGCGGGTGAGCTCGACCGGCTTGCCGGCGCGGGTGACCTCGCGGGTGGCGGTGTTCATCCGCAGGTCGGCGAAGGCGAGGACCTCGGTGTCGTCCTCAACGGCCGCGGCGCGGGCGGCGGCTTCGGTGGCGAGGGCGTTGCGTCGGAGCAGGGCGCGGACGCGGGCGAGCAGTTCGTCCAGCTCGAAGGGCTTGGCGAGGTAGTCGTCGGCGCCGACGTCGAGGCCGGTGACCCGGTCGCCGACGGCGTCGCGGGCGGTGAGCATCAGGACCGGGACGGTGTCGCCGCGCGAGCGCATCCGGCGGACGGCGGTGAGGCCGTCCATCCGGGGCATCATGATGTCCAGCAGGACGAGGTCGGGCTTGTCGCGTTCGACGGACTCCAGGGCCTCGTACCCGTCCGTCGCGGTGGCCACCTCGTAGCCCTCGAAGGCGAGGCTGCTCTCCAGGGCGTCCCGGAGGGCGGGTTCGTCGTCGACCACGAGGAGCCGGGCGGTGGCCTGTCCTGGCTCGGCGGGGGTGCGGTCGTCGGCGGACGGGGTCATGGGCGGTTGCCCTTTCTCATCGTCGGAGAGCCTGCTGGCGGGGCGTGCGGGGGGCCTGCGGGGGCGTGCGGTGGGCGGGTGCGGGGACCTGCCCGGAGTAATTGTCCGTCTAGACGTTCTGGCCGGCCTGCAGCTTCGGCAGCACCTGCTTGATGTCGTTGATCGGGATGGCGAAGCCGAGGCCGACGCTGCCGGCGCTGCTGGTGCCGGCGGTGGAGCTGGAGCCGCTCGCCGAGTACATCGCCGAGTTGATGCCGATGACCTGGCCGCCGGCGTTGATCAGCGGGCCGCCGGAGTTGCCGGGGTTGAGGGCGGCGTCGGTCTGGAAGGCCTTGTAGGTGGCGGTCTCGCCGCCGCCCTGCGGGGTGCTGCCGCGCAGGCCGGGCAGGTTGGGGAAGCCGAACCCGCCGTTGCCGCTGGTGGTGCCCTCGTCGACCTGGACGGTGACCTCGCGGTTCTGGGCGCTGATGATGCCCGAGGTGACGGTGCCGGTGAGGCCCTCCGGGTTGCCGATGGCGACGACCGGGTCGCCGACGGAGACGGCGGAGGAGTCGCCGAGGGTGGCGGGGGTGAGGTTCCCGGCGCCGCTCGCGGTGATCACGGCGGCGTCCAGGGCCTTGTCGGTGCCGGTGACGGTGGCCCCGGCGGTGGAGCCGTCCTTGAAGGTGACGGTGACCTGTCCGCCGTCGGCCGCGCCGGAGACCACGTGGTAGTTGGTGAGGATCCGGCCGTCCTTGGTGAGGACCACGCCGGTGCCGGTGGAGGTGCCGTTCGCGGTCCTCACGGTGATCTGGACGACGCTCGGTGAGACGGCGGACGCGATGGCGGCGACGTCGGCGCTGCCGTCCGAGCGGGCGGAGACGGGGCTGGCGACGGTGGCGGTGCGGCCGGCCGAGCCGTGCTCGCCGGCGGCGATCGCGCCGCCGGTCACCCCGCCGAGGACGGCGGCGACCGCGGCGACGGCGGTGACCAGGGCGAGCCGGCCGCGGAGGAGGCCTCGCCGGGCCCGGCCGTCGGGCGTGGAGGGCCCGCCGCCCTCGGGCGGGGCGGGGGGCATGGGAGGCCCGGCGGGCGGGGGAGGGGGCGGGGTCCCGACCGAGGGGGTCTCGGCGGTGGGGTGCCCGAAGGCCTGGTGCCCGCCGGTCGCGCTGTCGAGGACGGTGCCCGGGATGACCTGGCCCTGGGCGGGGCCCGGGTACGCCTGAGGGTGCCCGGTGCCGTACTCGTACGGGCCGTCGTACTGCTCGCCGTGGTGCTGCTGCCGATCGCTCATGTCGACCAACGTCCGCCCGCTGGATGAGGATCCGATGAGAGCGGGCTCAGAAGGCCCCGAGAAGCCCGTTGACTTCTCATAAAGCCTGGTCAGGCCGGGGTCGGCGCCCCGGTCGGGTCGCAGCCGCAGGAACGGCGGATGACCAGGCGCGACGGGAACTTGCGGACCCGTTCGGTGTCCGAGCCCGGCACCATCAGCGAGTCGTCCAGCACCAGGTCCACGGCGGCCCGGGCCATCGCGTCGCGGTCGGAGGCGACGGTGGTGAGCGGCGGGTCGGCGAGGGCGGCCTCGGGCACGTCGTCGAAGCCGGTCACCGCGAGGTCCTCCGGTACGCGCAGGCCCACCTCGCGGGCGGCCCGCAGCACGCCGATCGCCTGGTCGTCGGTGGAGCAGAAGATGGCCGGCGGGCGCTTCTCCGAGCGCAGCACGCCGAGCGCGACCTCGTAGGCGCCGTAGCGGTGGAAGGGCGCGTCGATCAGGTACGGCTCGGTGGGCAGGCCGTGGGCGTCCATGGCGCGCTGCCAGCCCTCGACGTGGTCGATGACCGGGTCGCCGGGGGCGGGGGACTCGACCGGGCCGCCGAAGCAGGCCACGTACGGGTGTCCGTGTTCCTCCAGCAGGTGGCGGACGACGGCCTCGGCGCCGCCCACGTCGTCGGTGACCACGGCGACGTCGTCGATGGCCTCGGGGCGGCGGTGCAGCAGCACCACCTTGGCGCCCTCCATCGCGGCGAACTCCTCGGCGGCCCGCTGCGAGGGGCCCTGGCTGACCAGGATCAGGCCGGAGACCCGCATGCCGAGGAAGGCGCGGACGTAGTGCACCTCTCGGTCGTCCACGTAGTCGGAGTTGCCGATCAGCACGAGCTTGCCGCGTTCGGAGGCGGCGCGTTCGACGGCGTGCGCCATCTCGGCGAAGAACGGCTGGCGGGCGTCGGGGACGACCATGCCGATCAGGTTGGTGCGGCGGGAGGCCATGGCCTGGGCGACGCTGTTCGGCCGGTAGCCGAGTTGCTCGATCGCCGCGAGGACCTTCTCCTTGGTCGCGGGCGCGACCGGGCGCGGCCCGTTGTTGATGACGTAGCTGACGACCGCGGTCGAGGTCCCAGCCAGTCGGGCTACGTCGTCGCGCGTCACTTTGGCCACGGGGGGAGTCTACGCGTGTGGCGTCCGCCCGGGCAGTGTGAGCTCGGCTACCGGGCGATGCCCGCAGGACAGTCCGGGGCGAATGCGGACAGGCCGGGCGGGGTTTCCCGCCCGGCCTGCGGTCAGGCCTCCAGCGGGGCCGAGGCGCGCTGGGCCAGGTCGGGCCGCTCGCCCTTGTCCGGCTTCTCGGGCACGACGAAGCGGTAGCCGACGTTGCGCACGGTGCCGATCAGCTGTTCGTGCTCGACGCCGAGCTTGGCGCGCAGCCGGCGGACGTGGACGTCGACCGTCCGGGTGCCGCCGAAGTAGTCGTAGCCCCACACCTCCTGGAGCAGCTGTGCCCGGGTGAAGACCCGGCCGGGGTGCTGCGCGAGGTACTTGAGCAGCTCGAACTCCTTGAAGGTGAGGTCGAGCACCCGGCCCTTGAGCTTGGCGGAGTAGGTGGCCTCGTCGACCGAGAGGTCGCCGTTGCGGATCTCCATCGGGCTGTCGTCCGTGACCACCTGGAGCCGGCCGAGGGCGAGCCGCAGCCGGGCCTCGACCTCGGCGGGGCCGGCGGTGTCCAGCAGGACGTCGTCGATGCCCCATTCGGCGGTGACGGCGGTCAGGCCGCCCTCGGTGACCACCAGGATCAGCGGACAGCCGATGCCGGTGGAGCGCAGCAGCTGGCAGAGGCTGCGGATCTGCGGCAGGTCGCGCCTGCCGTCGACCAGGATGACGTCGGCGCTGGGGGTGTCGACCAGGGCCGATCCCTCGGCCGGTGCCACCCGGACGTTGTGCAGCAGCAGGCCGAGGGCGGGCAGCACCTCCGCTGAGGGCTGCAGTGCGTTGGTGAGGAGGAGCAGAGAACTCATACCCGGTTAGTCCCCTTTCCGGGTCGTCGCGGTCGCGTTGCGGCTGCCGCCACAGCCGGATGGCGCTCGTGCAGGGAGGTGTCGCGCGCGGCACGCCCGAGGAAGGAGGCGGCGGCGGGCGACGGGTGGGGGGTGAAGGACGCCGGGTGCCCACCGGAGGACTCGCCGGCGCGCACGACGGAGCGGCTTTCGCACCAGGGGTCCCGCAACCCCTGAGGCACCGTCTCTGCCCTGCTCATCCCGCGAACCTTCCGGTCTGTCCCGTTCCGGGCGGCGGCCCGGCGCCGGGTGTCCGTACGCCCCTGCCGGGCCGGGCACGTCGTTGTGCCGCGAATGGCGGGGCCGTTCCTGCGGTGCGCCGGGGGTGGGCCGACGAATCGCAAGAACGTCCGTACTGGCGTCCTGAAAGCACAAAAGGATCCGGGGGCGACTCTGCCCGGATCCCTCAGGGCACGAGGATAGCCGACCGGCCCCCGCGCCGGGAGGCCCCGAAAGCGGCGGTTCGCTCATTCCGGGCGTGTCCGGGGTGAGCCTGGCCACAGCTCCGGCGGCCCGCCGGCACCCGCCGGGCCAGGGCGGTTGCCGGTCGCGGCGGCGGACACGCCATCATGGGACGCACATCGGCGGCACCGTGCGCGTACACCTTTCGGGTGGTGTCCGGACGCTCCGGTGGCGACCCGGCCGGGGTGTCCGGGCCGGGGCGAGGACGACGAGAGGGGTTGCCATGGGTGCGACCACGGAGCCGGCGGGCGCCGCCACGGTGAGCGGAACGATCCGCTACTGGGCGGCGGCGAAGTCGGAGGCCGGGCTGGCCGAGGAGCCGTACGAGGCGGCGACCCTGGCGGAGGCGCTGGCCGCGGCCAGGCAGCGGCACGCCGACCGGCCGAAGCTCGTCCGGCTGCTCGGGCACTGTTCCTACCTGGTGGACGGCTCGCCGGTCGGCGGGCGCGACCACGCGACCGTGGCCCTCACCGAGGGCGGCACG
This sequence comes from Kitasatospora sp. NPDC032757, assembly GCF_055579305.1. NCBI lineage: Bacteria > Bacillati > Actinomycetota > Actinomycetes > Kitasatosporales > Streptomycetaceae > Kitasatospora > Kitasatospora sp. NPDC032757. The sequence continues at coordinate 30,809 of NZ_JBVINN010000048.1, forward strand.
GTCGAGGTGCTCCCGCCGTTCGCGGGAGGGTGAGCGGCGTGACGGATCCGAACCACGTGAACGGCGGCCCGGACGGCCGGCAGCAGCAGCCGCACCCGCAGGCACAGCAGCAGTACCCGCAGCAGCAGTCGTACCCGCAGGCGCAGCAGCACCCGCAGCAGCCGTACCCGCAGCCCCCGTACGGGCAGCAGCAGGCGTACAGGCCGGAGCAGGCGTACGCGCCGGAGCCGTATGCGCAGCAGGGGCACGCGGCCCAGCCGCACGCCCCCGGCCAGGGGTACGCGCCGGGGCAGGAACAGTACGGTCAGCCGGGGCAGGAACAGCACGGCCGGCCGCAGCACGGGCAGCACCGGCACCACGGGCAGCCCCCGTACGGGCAGCCGTCCGCGGACGACGCCGCGACGGCCCTGCTTCCGCCCGTCCCGCCGATGGACGATGCGGCGGCCACAACGCTGCTGCCGCCCGTGGTGGTGTCGGGCGCGATGCCGACCGCGGCCCAGGCCCAGGCCCAGGCCCAGGCCCAGGTGCAGGCCCAGGCCTTCGACCCGCCGACCATGACGCTCAAGCGCCCGGCCGCCCCCGCCGCCCACGGCGCGCCGTACGCCGCCGTCCCGGCGCAGCCGGTCCCGGCTGTCGCGGCGCCCACCGGCCCCACCGCGGCGCCCGCGCGGGCACCCCGGACGGGCTCGCCGATCATCGACCCGGGCCTGCAGCCCGCCCTGATCACCGCCGCCGTCGCGGCCCTGCTGGCCGGCGGAGCGGCGCTCGGGCAGGTCGCGCTGGCCCTGGTGGTCGCGGCGCTCCAGGTGCTGACGGCGGCCGGCTGGTTCCGCCTCAACGGCATGTGGCCGGCCCGCCAGGGCATCGCGCTGGCCGCGCTGGCCGGCCTCACGGCCGACGTGGCGGTGCTGCTGGCCGACTCGGACGGCGGCGCGGCGGCCGTGGCGGGCACGCTGGGCGGGTTCTTCCTGCTGGTCCTGGTGTTGCAGACGTTCCGGCCCTCGGACCCGAAGGAGCGGTTCTACGCGCTGACCGTGCTCGGCTCGGCCACCGTGGTGACGGTGCTCTGCACCACGCTGCTGCTGGCCGACTGGGTGCCGGCGGCGGTCGGCGCGGTCGCGCTGGCCACCGTGCTGGCGGCCGCGCCGCTGCCCGGCCCCAAGCAGCTGGGCCCGGTGCCGGTGGGGTGGGTGCTCGGCCTGGTCGCGGCCGTGGTGTTCGGCCTGGTCGTGGGCGCGCCGCCGGCGCTGGGCGTCCTCGCGGGCCTCGGCGCGCTGGTCGGCCGCCGGGTCGCCGGGTACGACTTCCCGTCCCGCTTCGTGCACATGACGGCGGGCGTGGCGCTGCCGTTGGCGGTGGCCTCGCCGCTGGTCTGGATCGCCACCCGTCTGCTGGCCGGCTGACCCCCGGCCGCTCGCCGCTGCGACGCCCCGCCCCGGAACCATGCTCCGGGGCGGGGCGTCGTACCGTCGTGCGGGGAGCTGCCCCGTGGGGCGTGCGGGACGAGAACGACGATCAGTGCGGGACGAGAACGACGAACAGCAGGACGACAGCGGCAGGCGACGACGGGGGAGAGCGATGCGCGGTTGGCTGAAGGCGACGATCGGCCTGGCGGTGCTCTGCGGGCTGCTGGTGGGCGCCGACCGGATCGCCGTCGGGGTGGCCGAGGACGAGGCCGCCGACCAGATGGTGAAGAGCGGCCGGATGAGCCAGCGCCCGGACGTGTCGATCGAGGGCTTCCCGTTCCTCACCCAGGTGCTGTCGATGAAGCTGGACGACGTCCGGATCTCGGCGGACGGCCTGACCGTCGGCGACGGGACCCACCAGGTGGCGCTGCACTCCTTCAAGGCCAAGCTGGCCGGGGTCGAGGTGAGCGACAGCATGACCAGTGCCACCGTCGACAGCGGCACCGGCACCGGCCTGATCTCGTACGCGGACCTGGCCCAGCTGCTGCCGCCGGCGTCCCAGATGGTGCCGAACGCGGGCAAGCTCCCGTTGGGCTCCGGCACCCGGCTGAGCCTCTCCTACGGCGGCCCGGGCAGGATCAAGGCCTCCCTGGGCCCCCTCCCGATCGGCGAGGGCTCGGTGCACAGCCAGGGCAACACCGTCACGGCGGACGGTTTCAAGCTCAGCGGCATGGCCGGGATGCTGGCGGGCCTGGCCAACCAGCAGGTCGAGCCGGTGAGCTTCACCCTGGCCGCTCTGCCGGCCGGGCTCAAGCTGGCCTCGGTGTCGCCGCAGGAGGAGGGCCTCCAGCTGACCTTCGACGGCAACCACGTCAAGGTCATCGGCTGACCGGAGCCGCACATCCGGTCCGCTTCGTTCCGCTCCGCGAGACGCGCTGTCCAGCGCCGGCCGCGGAGCGGTGTCGTTCCTGCCCCTGTGCGGACCTCCTGACGGCCCCTGGCCGGTTCCCGTCATCGGGTGAATGGCCAAATCTCAACATTCGGATCATTTGGTCTCAGGATTCGATACGCTAATGACAGCGGGCATCCGGTGTCCCTAGCATCGTCGGCATGAAGCGACAGACGGACCTCACGAAGCGGCGGGCGGTAGACCTGTGCCGCGTGGCCGCCTGTCTGTGTCGAATGCGCTAACTCGGCGTCCTGGCAGGGCTGTTGAAGCCCGCCGCCGATTCCCCTGGTGACCTGGCCCGGCTTTGGGGCCGACCGTCGCCGCTGCCCACCGCAGACCACTGCCCGGCCGCACCGCGCACCCCCTCTCGTCCCAGTATTCGGACAAGAATTCGGACCGGCCGCCGCCGGGCGACCCGCAGTACCCCCAGCAGCAGCACCTTCCGCAAACCGCCCCCGGATGGAGAACATCACCATGAGCCGCAGCGACGTCCTGGTCGACGCCGACTGGGTCCAGGCCCACCTGGACGACCCGAAGGTGGCCATCGTCGAGGTCGACGAGGACACCTCCGCCTACGACAAGAACCACATTCGCAACGCCGTCCGGATCGACTGGAAGACCGACCTCCAGGACCCGGTCCGCCGCGACTTCATCGACCAGGCCGGCTTCGAGGCGCTGCTCAGCGCCAAGGGCATCGCCAACGACGACACCGTGGTGCTCTACGGCGGCAACAACAACTGGTTCGCCTCGTACGCCTACTGGTACTTCAAGCTGTACGGCCACGGCGACGTCCGCCTGCTGGACGGCGGCCGCAAGAAGTGGGAGCTGGACTCCCGCGACCTGGTCTCCGAGGTTCCGGCCCGCGCCGCGACCGAGTACAAGGCGCAGGCCGTCGACTCCTCGATCCGCGCCTTCCGTGACGACGTGGTCGCCGCCATCGGCAACCTGAACCTGGTCGACGTGCGCTCGCCCGACGAGTTCTCCGGCAAGCTGCTCGCCCCGGCCCACCTCCCCCAGGAGCAGTCGCAGCGCCCCGGCCACGTGCCGAGCGCCCGCAACATCCCGTGGGCCAAGAACGCCAACGACGACGGCACCTTCAAGAGCGACGACGAGCTCAAGGCCCTGTACGAGGCCGAGGGGATCGACCTCGCGAAGGACACCATCGCCTACTGCCGCATCGGCGAGCGCTCCGCGCTCACCTGGTTCGTGCTGCACGAGCTGCTCGGCCAGGAGAACGTGAAGAACTACGACGGTTCGTGGACCGAGTACGGCAGCCTCGTCGGCGTGCCGATCGAGCTCGGCAACTGAGCCTCCGGCTCGAACCGTAAGTCAGAAGGGAAGACAAGACATGTGCGGTGCGAAGGCCGGCGGCCCGGACCTGGCAGGAGTTGACGTGGCGAACGAGACGATCATCCAGGGGTCCGTGACCCGAGACGGCGAGCCGGTCAACGGCTACGTCCGGCTGCTCGACGAGGGCGGCGAGTTCACGGCCGAGGTGCCCACCTCGGCGACCGGACAGTTCCGGTTCTTCGCCCGCCCGGGCAGGTGGACCCTGCGCGCGCTGGTCCCGGGCCAGACCGTGGACCGCCAGGTGGTCGCCTCCCAGGGCAACCTGACCGAGGTCGCGATCGCGGTCTGATCCACCCCCGCGAAACAGCACCGAGGGCCCCTGCCGAGCAGGGGCCCTCGGGCATACCGTGGAACCGTGCAGGGACGCCGGCGCCACCGCTACTACTTCGCCATGATGGCCGTCTGCCTCGGGCTGTTCGTGCTGGCCTGGGGCGTGGTGCGGTTCTGGTCCGTGCCGGCCGCGATCGCCATGTGCGTGGTCGCGATGGTCATCCCGCCTGCCGCCGCGGTCTTCGCCAACAAGCGGGACCCGGAGGACGACTGGTGGAACGACCCGCGCTGGGACGATCCGAAGTGGGACGACCCCGGCCACGACCGGGACCGCCCGGACCGGGAGGACCGCTCCTGGTGACCGCGAGAGCGCTCCTAGTACACGAGCGCCTGCACACCGTCGGCCATGATCTCGCTGACGAAGACCTGGGCGCCCGCGATCCGGACACCCTCGACGGTGTCCTTCTGCTCGATCCCGCGCCGCACCGCGCACTGGGTGCAGAGGGTGACGGTGCCGGCCGCCAGGATCGACTCCAGCAGGTCCGGCAGGGGCGCCGCGTGCGGCAGCTCGAACTCCGCGGCGCGCCCGGGCAGCGCGAACCAGGACGACTCCCCGGTCAGCCAGAGCGAGACCTCGATCCCGCTGGCGACGGCGACCGCCGCCACCGTGAAGGCCTGCGAACAGCGCTCCGGCGCGTCCGCCCCGGCGGTGACCTTGATGACGAGCTTCTTCGCGCTCTGCGATGCGTTCGACGACATGCCGACACCCTAGATCGCCGACGTGGTGGGGCTCACCGAGACCCGTCGACACCCGGCGGATAGAGTGAGCGCGAGCAAAATCCACCACACTGTCGCCGCCCTGGGAGCCCCCCGTGTCCGGTCTGGAAATCTTCTTCGACGGTCTGCTGGCCCTCATGGCCGTGCTGATCACCTGGTTCGCCATCTTCTCGGTGATGAAGCTGTACCAGGGCCAGCGCTGAGCCGGCTGCCGTACGGTTGAAGCAGTCCCATACCGACGACAGCGACCAGGAACATGATCGAGATCCCCTCTGACCTCCACAGGGACGTCGTCCCGCTCGCCTTCCTCCTCGGTACCTGGGAGGGCGCGGGCGTCTACGACTTCCCGGGCACGGAGAAGTGCAACTTCGGCCAGGAGATCGTCATCCGGCACGACGGCCGGCCCCTCCTGGAGTTCCGCTCCCGCACCTGGGTGCTGAACGAGGAGGGCGAGAAGGTCCGTCCGCTGGAGAACGAGCACGCGTTCTGGCGCATCACCAGCAACCACCACGGCACCAGCGGCGCCCGCGGGATCGAGATCTCCTCCGTGCGCGACGACGGCACCGTCGAGATCTGGTACGGCGAGCTGGCCGACGGCAAGCCGCAGATCGACGTCTCCACCGACGCGGTGGCCCGGATCGAGGGCTCGGCGCCGTACTCCGGCGGCAAGCGCCTGTACGGCTTCGTCAACGAGGAGCTGCTCTGGGTCGGCGAGAAGGCCGCTCCCGAGGTGCCGCTGCGCCCGTACATGTCGGCGCAGCTGAAGAAGGTGCTGAGCCCGGCGCAGCTGATCAAGGACATCAACGACCTGCCGGACGACGGCATCGCGTTCTTCCGCTGATCGCATCGGCTCATCGAGCTCATGGGTAGGGACCGGCCCCCGGCCGGTCCCTACACTTGCCTCAGGACCCCCGACCTTGACAGGGACAGCACCGTGGCGGACACCGGCACCACCGACTGGCAGCTCTCCGGCGACTGGAAGGCCGACCTGCGCGAACGCGGCTACCGGCTGACCCCCCAGCGCCAGCTCGTGCTGGAGGCGGTCGACGTCCTCGACCACGCGACCCCGGACGACATCCTCGGCCATGTCCGGCAGACCGCCAGCGGCATCAACATCTCCACCGTCTACCGGACCCTGGAGCTGCTGGAGGAGCTGGGACTGGTCTCCCACGCGCACCTCGGCCACGGCGCCCCGACGTACCACCTGGCCGGCCGTCACCACCACCTGCACCTGGTCTGCCGGGACTGCGAGAAGGTCACCGAGACCGGCACCGAGATCGCCCGGCCGCTGATCGAGAGCCTGCGCGAGCAGCACGGCTTCGACACCGACCTCAAGCACTTCGCCATCTTCGGCCGCTGCGCCGACTGCACCGCCAAGCGCGCCGGGGACCAGTCGTAAGCTGGCCGGTATGAAGAGCCCGCTGCTTGCGCTGCCCGGTGCCGTCCCCGCCGAGGGAACCGACGAGGGCGTAGCCGCCCACTACGGTGACATCTTCCGCGAGCAACGCAACCTGGCGCAGGGCACCGGCTTCGTGGACCTCTCGCACCGCGGCGTGCTCACCGTCACCGGCGACGACCGGCTGGCCTGGCTGCACCTGCTCCTCACCCAGCACGTCAGCGCGCTGCCGCCGCAGCAGGCCACCGAGGCGCTGGTGCTCTCCCCGAACGGGCACGTCGAGCACGCGCTCTACCTGGTCGACGACGGCACCACCACCTGGGCGCACGTCGAGCCGGGCACTCAGCAGGCGCTGATCGGCTACCTGGAGAGCATGAAGTTCTTCTACCGGGTCGAGGTCGCCGACGCCACCGCCGACTATGCGGTGGTGTACCTGCCGGCCGGCTCCACCGCCCCGGCGGATGGCGCGGCGGCGGTCCGCGAGCTGTCGTACGGGCGGGACCTCTTCCTGCCGCGTGCCGAGCTGGCGAAGCTGACCGAGGGCTACGGCCCGGCGGCCGGGATCTGGGCGTACGAGGCGCTGCGGATCGAGGGCCACCGGCCCCGGCTCGGCTTCGAGACCGACCACCGGACCATCCCGCACGAGGTGGACTGGCTGACCACCGCGGTGCACCTGCAGAAGGGCTGCTACCGCGGGCAGGAGACGGTCGCCCGGGTGCACAACCTGGGCCGGCCGCCGCGCCGCCTGGTCTTCCTGCACCTGGACGGCACCGAGGAGGTGCTGCCCCCGCACGGGACGGAGGTGCGGCTCGCCTCGGATCCGGACGGCCGGGCGCTGGGCGTCGTGACGTCCTCGGCGCGCCACCACGAGCTGGGCCCGGTCGCGCTGGCCGTGGTCAAGCGGAACGTCCCGGTGGACGCGGTGCTGCTGGCCGGGACGGTGCCGGGGACGCAGGACGTCATCGTCCCGCAGTAGGTCTCAGACCTCGACGAGCACGGTGAACGGGCCGTCGTTCACCAGCGCCACCCGCATGTCCGCGCCGAACCTGCCCGTCTCCACCTTGGCGCCGAGCGCGCGCAGCCCGGCGACCACCTCGTCCACCAGCGGCTCGGCGACCGGCCCGGGGGCGGCGGCGTTCCAGGTGGGGCGGCGCCCCTTGCGGGCGTCGCCGTAGAGCGTGAACTGGCTGATCACCAGCAGCGGGGCGGCCAGGTCGGAGCAGGACTGCTCGACGCCGTTCTCGTCCGCCTCCAGCAGCCGCAGGGTCCAGAGCTTGCGGGCCAGCTGGGCGGCCTTGGCAGGGGTGTCGTCGTGCGTGACACCGACCAGGACACAGAGCCCTGGCCCCTCGATCGCGCCGACGGTCTCGCCGGCCACGGTCACCCGGGCCTCGGTCACTCGCTGCACCACTGCTCGCATGCGGCCATTGTGCCGGAGCGGGCCGGGCCGCCCGCAGGGCCCCCGGGTGGTCCGCGAGGGTTCGGGGGAGAGGCCGCGGGGCAGGCCCGGGAGGAGGGCCTCGGGGCGGTCTCGGGGGCAGGAGGAGTGAGACCCGGCGCGTGCGGCCATGGTGCGCGCCGGGTGGTGCGCGCCTGCGCCTCTTCGGGCGCCGCCCTTCCTGCGGAAAGCCTTGGTCATATCAGCCACCCCCGTTCGCCAGGGGGCCGTTCGGGTGCACGGGCGGTGCACCGGCGGTGGGCGGGGTGGCACGCTGGGGAACCGTACGAGGGGTCCGGGGCGCCAGAGGTCCGCCGCACCGGGCCCGGTTCGGCCGGGCGGTCGAGTCGATAGGTCAGGCGTTCTGGTGGTGTCGCCCCGGCGGGTGGCGCCACCCGGGGGCGGGAACCTTCGGGGGCGCCCCGGCGTGCCAACGGACGGGTACGCGCGGCGGGTGCGCGCGACGGCCCGCCGGGGGAACGGGCCGGACCTGCGGCAGGCGACGGGGTGCCGCGAGCGGGCGGGATCGGACGACGGCAGGTGGTTGGTTGATGGACGCGAGCAGCGCGGCGCAGGACCGGTCCGGGCGGGTGCCCGGGGGCACGGAGCCGGCGGGGGACACCTCCCGCCCGGCGGCGGGCAAGGTGGGCGAGCCCGAGCTGGAGCGGCTGGGCCTGGCGCAGCTGCGGACCCTGCGCCGGGAGACCCTGGAACAGGAGGCCGACCTCTCCTATCTGCGGCGGCTGCTGCACGGGCGGATGGACATCCTCCGGGCCGAGCTGGACCGCCGGCCGGGCACCGCCGTCCGCACGGCGGCGGGGGGCGAGATCCCGGTGGGCGGAGCCCTGCTGGACCGGCTGCCGGCCATCCTCACCGACGCGCCGTCCACGGTGCGGCGCTCCGCCCGGCACGTCACGCTGGGGCCGCCGCGCGGCCAGCAGTCCCAGCTGGAGGCGGACGAGCTGATGGGCGATGTCCAGCTGGCCGACCTGGCGGCCCACCCGGAGGCGGAGCTGCTGGCCGCGCTGGACCGGCTGCGGGCACACGAGCGCGAGGTGTCCGGCCGGCGGCAGCGGCTGCTGCGGACGGCGGACGGCTGCAGTGCCGAGATCACCCGCAGGTACCGTGATGGGGAAGCGCGGGTCGAGGACCTGCTCGCGGGCGGCCCGCTCTGACCGGGTGAGGGCGTCCGGGGGTGGGGCGGCCCGGCTCGCCCCGGCTCACCCTCGCCCCCGGAAGGCTTCCGCCATGTCCCACTCCGCCGCCCTGCCCGTCCTCGCCGAGGTCATACGCTCGGGCTTCACCGAGGGCCGGCACCACGGATCGCTGGTGCTGCTCGCCGCCGACGGCTCGGTCGAGTTCGCCCTGGGCGCTCCCGAAGCCCCGGTCTTCCCGCGGTCGTGCGCCAAGCCGTTCCAGGCGGTGGCCACGCTGAAGGCGGGGCTGGCGATCGGCGGTGAGCTGCTGGCGCTGGCCGCGTCCAGCCACTCGGCAGAATCGTTTCACCGCGACGGCGTGAGGCGGATCCTGGCCGGTGCCGGGCTGGACGAGTCCGCCCTGCAGACCCCGGCGGACCTGCCGCTGGACGAGACCGAGGCGGAACTGCTCCTGAAGTCCGGCGGCGAGCGCGCGCCGATCCTGATGGACTGCTCCGGCAAGCACGCCGGCTGGCTGGCCGCCTGCGCCGCCAACGGCTGGCCGACCGCGAGCTACCTCGACCCGGCGCACCCGGTCCAGCAGCTCGCCCGCGAAGCCCTCCAGGAGGCCACCGGCGAGACGCCGGCACACGCCGGGGTGGACGGCTGCGGCGCGCCGCTGCTGGCCGTCAGCCTGACCGGCCTGGCCCGCGGCTACCGCGCGCTGGTGCTCGCCGAGGAGGGCACCCCGCAGCGCCGGGTGGCCGACGCGATGCGTGCCCACCCCGAGTACGTGGCCGGCACCCGCCGGGCCGACACCTGGCTGATGCGTGCGGTGCCGGGTGCGCTCTCCAAGATGGGCGCCGAGGCGGTCCAGGTGGTGGCGCTGCCGGACGGCCGGGCGCTCGCCTTCAAGATCGACGACGGTGCCGAGCGGGCCCGCGGGCCGGTCCTCGCGGCCGCACTGGGCCGGCTCGGCGTGGTGGCGGCGGACGACTCCATCGACCGGATCGGCGCGGCCCCGCTGCTCGGCGGCGGCGTGCCGGTGGGCGAGGTCCGGGCGGCGTTCTAGGACCCGGGCGCGCCCGGCGGACTCCCTGTGGCGGCCGCCGGGGTGCGGAGCGACCGGAGGCGGTGCACGGTGGACCGGGGGCCGTCGCAGAGAGGGAGTCCGCCATGAGTGAGCACGTGTACCGGGTGACCGAGATCGTCGGGTCCTCGACCGAGTCCATCGACGCCGCCATCAGCAACGGGGTCGAGCGGGCGTCCCGGACGCTGCGCAACCTCGACTGGTTCGAGGTGACGCAGGTCCGGGGCCACCTGGAGGACGGCCGGATCAAGCACTACCAGGTCGGCCTGAAGATCGGCTTCCGGCTGGACGACGAAGGCTGAGCCGGCGGGGGCCGTGCCGGTGGGGGCGTGGCCTCAGCCCCGCTCCGGCAGCACCAGCGGGACGCCCGTGCGCGGGTGCGGCAGTACCTCGACCGGGTGGCCGTACACCTCGCTGAGCAGCGGTGCGCGCAGCACCTCGCCCACCGGACCGGCCGCGACCGTGGCGCCGCCGCTCAGCAGCACCACCCGGTCCGCGTAGGCCGCCGCCGGCGAGAGGTCGTGCAGCACCACGACCACGGCGTCCCCGGCGGCCGCGCGGGCCCGGGCCACCCGCAGCACGAAACGTTTATGCAGTCAGCGGGTAACGCGCATCCAGGTCGCGGAAGATCGCACCGTTGAGCTCGAAGGCCCGCTTGCACTCCTCGACCACCCGGGCGGCGCCCGACCTCGTCCAGCGCCAGCCCGGCAGCGTCCAGCTTGGCCCGGTAGTCCCGCTTGCAGGCGGCCGGGTTGTCGACCTCCTCGAAGGCGTAGAACCGCACGCCGTCGCCCCTGCGCTCGAAGCCCCAGGTCCTCTGCCCGGTCGATGAACGGCCCGGCCACCGGGTGCTCCGCCAGCTCGGCGGCCCGGCCCTCCAGGGCCCGGTAGACAAACCAGAGCTGGCCCGTGAGTCCGGCGTAGGCCTCGATCCCGAGGCGCCCGCCGAGCAGTTGGCTCAGAACGAGGACTGCTCCGCGGCTTCGTGCTCCTCGCTGCTGGCGGTACGGAGCACGGCGGAGAACGGGACGGGCTGCTCGGGCGTGGGCATGCGGCCTCAAGGGATCGAAATCGGCCCGACTAATTTACGGTTAGCCTGACCTAAGTCCCCATCATGCCGACAGGGTGTCGGCAACGCCGGGCACAGGCCGGACCCCAGACCCGGACCGGGACGCACGCTCCGGACTCAGCCCCGGACCCACACCCCGGCCCCGGTCCCGGACACGGACACGGCGAAGGCCGGGGCCCGCGGACCATTCCGCGCACCCCGGCCTCCGACTGCCTCGACCTACCTCGAACTGCCCTGGGCGAACGAGATCGGTACGTCGGCTCAGTGACCGCCCTGCTCCGCCAGTCGCTTGATCGACGCGGTGACCTCGGCCTCGGCCTCGGCGCGGCCGACCCAGTTGGCACCCTCGACCGACTTGCCCGGCTCCAGGTCCTTGTAGACCTCGAAGAAGTGCTGGATCTCCAGGCGGTCGAACTCCGACACGTGGTGGATGTCCTGCAGGTGCTCCCAGCGCGGGTCCGTCGCCGGGACGCAGAGCAGCTTGTCGTCGCCGCCGGCCTCGTCCGTCATCTTGAACATGCCGATGACGCGGCACTTGATCAGGCAGCCGGGGAAGGTCGGCTCCTCGAGGATGACCAGGGCGTCCAGCGGGTCGCCGTCGTCCGCGAGGGTGCCCTCGACGTAGCCGTAGTCGGCGGGGTACCGGGTCGAGGTGAACAGCATCCGGTCAAGACGAAGGCGACCGGTCTCGTGGTCGACCTCGTACTTGTTGCGAGAGCCCTTAGGGATTTCGATAAGGACGTCGAATTCCAACGGTTCCTCCAAGGTAGGGACTGACAGAATCCAAGTGTCTCCTACGGGAGTGAGTGCTCAGGAAAGGGGCCGGTCGGTGGGCGCAGGGGTCGGGGCGGGGTACCGCCGCAGGGGGACGGCCGCGGGGCTGTTCGGGGTGGCACTGCTGGTCGCCGGGGCGGTCCTCACCTCGGGCGGTGGAGCGTACGCGCAGCCGTCCCCGCCGCCCGGCGGGCAGAGCGCCACCGGCCGGGGCGAGGGCGACGACCGGGACGGCGGACACGGCGACAAGGGCGGCGGCGGAAGCAGCGGCGACAAGGGCGACAAGGGCAGCAACGGGGGCAAGGGCAAGGGGCGCACCGGTGCCACCGAGACGCCCCGCCCGGCCGGAACCGGCGCCGGCAACGGGCCGGTGGCCCCCGCCGCCGACCCCACCACCGCCACCGGTGCCCCCGCCTCGCCGGCCACCGGCCACCCGGCCCCCGCCGCCGCCGGGGCCGTGCTGGCCTCCGCCGAGGCCGGGCCGACCGCCGGGCTGCCCACCGGCCAGGGCCTCCAGCAGGCGCTCGCCACCGTGCTCGGCGACCGCAACCTCGGCACCGTCAGCCTCGCCGTCGCGGACACCGCCGGCGGCCGGCTCCTCTACGGCTCGGGGGAGAACACCCCCGCCACGCCCGCCTCCACCACCAAGCTGGCGACCACGATCGCCGCGCTCTCGCTGATCCCGGGCGACACCCGGCTGACCACCCGGGTCGTCAAGGGCGCGGACCCCGGCACGATCACCCTCGTGGGTGGCGGCGACCCCACCCTCACCGCGCTGCCCGCCGACCAGGTGCAGATCGCCGGTCTGCCCGCCGACGCGGACACCGCCCCCGCCTCGCTGGACGCGCTGGCCCGGCAGACCGCCGCCGCCCTCAAGGCCACCGGCACCACCACGGTCAAGCTCGACTACGACCTCTCGCTGTACTCCGGCAGCCCGCAGCACAAGAACCACGACGCCACCAACATCGCGCTCGTCACCTCGCTGATGGTGGACGAGGGCAAGGTCGACCCGAAGAGCAGGGAGGACGCGCCCGCCCGCGTCGCCGACCCGGCAGGCGCGGCCGCCGAGGCCTTCGCGGCCGCGCTGAAGGCCCAGGGCGTCACCGTCGAGGGCAGGGCCAAGCCCGCCGCCGCCCCCGCGGCCGCCACCGCGCCCGTCCTCGGCCGGGTGGACTCGCCGACCGTCGCCCGCCTGGTCGAACGGCTGCTGACCACCTCCGACAACACCCTCGCCGAGGCGATCGCCCGTCAGGCCGCGCTCGCCGCCCACCAGCCGGCCAGCTTCGAGGGCGCCGCCACCGCCGTCACCCAGGAACTCGCCCGGCTCGGCGTGCCGATGACCGGGGTGTCCCTCAACGACGGCAGCGGACTGCACACGGGCAACGCGATCCCGCCGGCCGTCCTGGTCCAACTGCTCTCGCTGGCCGCCTCGGACCAGCACCCGACGCTGCGTCCGGTGCTCACCGGCCTGCCCGTCGCGGGCTTCACCGGCACCCTCGGCAAGCGCTTCGGCTCCGGCTCCGGCGCGGCCGAGGCGGCCGGCCTGGTCCACGCCAAGACCGGCACTCTCAACGGCGTCAACACCCTGGCCGGCACGGTGGTGGACGCCGAGGGCCGGCTGCTCTCCTTCGCCGTGATGACCAGGACCACCGCCCCCGCCGACACCGCCCGCGCGGCCATGGACCGCATCGTCGCCCGCCTCGCCGCCTGCGGCTGCCACTGACGGCCCGGCAGGTCGCCGCCGGGCGCGATCCCGGCGGCCGGGCGCCGTTCGCGCGGTCCTCGTCCGGTGCCGCCCCGCAGGCCGTCGGTACCTGTGGCTCCCCCCGATGGGCGGGAGCACGTACGGTGAGGGCATGACGAGCGCGAGCGGCGGTGCTGACATGGTCGACTGGAATCTCGCGGTCGCAACCGCGACCAGGCTGGTGCGGCCCGGGCCGGAGGTGAGCCGCGCCGAGGCGGCGGCCGTCGTGGCCGAGCTGCGCCGGCACGCCCTGGAGGCCGAGGAGCACGTCCGGGCGTTCACCGGCATGCGCTCCAGCAGCCTCGCGGAGGCCGCCGCGACCCCGGTGCTGATCGTGGACCGCCCCGGCTGGGTGCGGGCCAACGTGGCGGGCTTCCGCACGATCGTCCAGCCGCTGGTGGAGAAGCTCCAGGCCCGCCGGGCGGGCAGCACGGCCGCGGGTGTCCTCGGCACGGTGGGGGAGAAGGCCACCGGGATCGAGGTCGGCGCCCTGCTGGCCTTCCTGTCCACCAAGGTGCTCGGCCAGTACGAGACCTTCGCCCCGGCCGAGCCCTCGCTGGAGGCGCCGGACAGCCCGGCCGCGCTGTTCGACAAGCCCCGGCTGGGACCCGACGGCCCCGGCCCTGGCCGGCTGCTGCTGGTGGCGCCGAACATCGTGCACGTCGAGCGGGAGCTGGACGTCGACCCGGCCGACTTCCGGCTCTGGGTCTGCCTGCACGAGGAGACCCACCGCACCCAGTTCACGGCGGTGCCGTGGCTGCGCGACCACATCCAGTCCGAGGTGCAGTCCTTCCTGTCCGAGACGGACGTCGACCCGGGTGCGCTGCTGGACCGGCTGCGGGACGCGGCCGGCTCGCTCGGCGGCGGCCTGCCGGGCCTCGGCGGCCGCGGAGACGCCGGACAGGCCTCCACCGGTCTGCTGGAGATCGTCCAGTCGCCCGCACAGCGCGAGATCCTGGGCCGGTTGACGGCCGTGATGTCGCTGCTGGAGGGTCACGCGGACGTGGTGATGGACGGCGTCGGCCCGGCGGTGGTGCCGAGCGTCGCGGAGATCCGGGAGAAGTTCCAGCAGCGCCGGGACCGGGGCGCCAACCGGCTGGACCTGGTGCTGCGCCGGCTGCTCGGCATGGACGCCAAGCTCCGCCAGTACCAGGACGGCGCGGTCTTCGTGCGCGGCGTGGTGGACGAGGTCGGTATGGACGGCTTCAACCGGGTCTGGACGTCGCCGAACACGCTGCCGACCAAGGACGAGATCCACGACCCGGCGGCCTGGGTGGCCCGCGTCGCCCGCTGACGCGCGCGGCGCGGCGAGCCCCATCGCGGCGAGCCACATCGCGCGGGACACGCCGAGGGCGGTCGAGGGCGGTCAAACCCGTTCGCACGAGTGGTCCAGTCGTGCAGATGGCGGGTGAAGATACGTTTCTCCATTCACCCGAACGTGGGACGGTGGTCGTACCGGTGGCGCGGGTGGCGTAGCGGGTGCCTCCTTTCTGCCACCATCTGTGAGCGCCCGGTAACAGGGTGCTCACGGATGCGCGGTCCCCGCCGCGCCCACCGCCGTCCTGTCCCCCCTCCGCCAAGGAGCCGCCCGCCGTGGGCCCACACCCCGCTGTCGCCGCGATACGCCTGGCCGTACGCCGCACGCTCACCGACCTCGCCGCCGAGGCCGGCACCACCTTCACCGCGCCCGTGCGCGAGCCCCGCGAGCGCCCGAGCGGGGCACCGCTGGTCGGCGCCGCCGTCGGGACCACCCTGATCGGCAACGCCCACCGCCACCCCTCCGGGCTTCCGCGCACCCCGGCCGCGCCCGGTTCGCCGCTGGTCCTGGTCGCCGTCAGCGGCGGCGCGGACTCCATGGCGCTGGCCATCGCGGCCGCCTTCGAAGCCCCCAAGATCGGCCTGCGGGTCGGCGCCGTCACCGTCGACCACGGCCTCCAGACCGGCTCCGCCGACCGCGCCGCCCAGGTCGCCGAGCGGCTCCGCTCGCTCGGCCTCGACCCGGTCGAGGCCGTCCCGGTCCGGGTCGGCCGCGCCGGCGGCCCCGAGGCCGCCGCCCGGGACGCCCGCTACGCGGCCCTGGACGAGGCCGCCGAGCGCCACGGAGCGGTCGCCGTCCTGCTCGGCCACACCCGCGACGACCAGGCCGAGACGGTGCTGCTGGGCCTGGCCCGCGGCTCCGGCTCCCGCTCGCTGGCCGGGATGCCGGCCCAGAAGGGCCGCTACCGCCGCCCGCTGCTGGAGCTGGACCGGGCCGCCACCCGCCAGGCCTGCTCCGCCCAGGCGATCCCGGTCTGGGACGACCCGCACAACTGCGACCCCGCCTACACCCGCTCCCGGGTGCGCCACGAGGTGCTGCCGGTGCTGGAGAAGCACCTCGGCGGCGGCGTGGTCGAGGCGCTGGCCCGCACCGCCCGGCTGTTCCGGGACGACGCCGACGCGCTGGACCAGTGGGCCGCGCTCGCCGAGCGCGACCTCCGGACGGGCGAAGGCACGCTGGACGCCGCCAAGCTGGCCGAACTGCCGCCCGCGGTACGCCGCCGGGTGCTGCGCCGGGCCGCGCTGCGGGCGGGCTGCCCGGCGGGGGACCTCTTCGCGCGCCACCTCGAAACGATCGACCTGCTGGTCACCGGTTGGCGCGGCCAGGGGCCGCTGCACCTACCCGGGGGCGTCGAAGCCACCCGCAGGTGTGGCACGCTGGTCTTTCGGCGGCAGGGCGACTGACGGGCAGGCATGCTCCCGGGGCGCCGGGCCGCCGGCCATCCAGACCCCGAACGTTTGAGGACGTATCCCCGGTGGACCAGAACGACATGGGCGCTGACCTCGCGAAGGTGCTCATCAGCAAGGACGAGATCGACGCCAAGCTCCTGGAGCTGGCCGAGCGCATCGACCGGGACTACGCAGGCAAGGACCTGCTGATCGTCGGCGTCCTCAAGGGGGCCGTGATGGTCATGGCGGACCTCGCCCGTGCCCTGCACTCGCAGGTCACCATGGACTGGATGGCGGTCTCCTCGTACGGGATGGGCACCAAGTCCTCCGGCGTGGTGCGGATCCTCAAGGACCTCGACACCGACATCGCCGGCCGGGACGTCCTGATCGTCGAGGACATCATCGACTCGGGCCTGACCCTGTCCTGGCTGCTCGGCAACCTGGGCTCGCGCGGCCCGGCCTCGCTGGAGGTCTGCACCCTGCTGCGCAAGCCGGACGCGGCCAAGGTCGAGATCGACGTCAAGTACGTCGGCTTCGACATCCCCAACGAGTTCGTGGTCGGCTACGGCCTCGACTACGCGGAGAAGCTGCGTAACCTCCCCTTCATCGGGACCCTCGCCCCGCACGTCTACGGCGGCTGAGAAAAAACGGTCCCGGGGCCCCGTTCGGGCTACGGGCGGGAACAGTACGCCGTTCCCGCCCGTTGGATCGAGGGGAAATAGAAATACGTCGTGTCGCTGTGCTCCCGCCACGGGTGGGTCGGACTGCGGTACGGTCCAATAAAACCGCTCTTCACATGAGCACAGACCGGATGCGCCGGCGGCCCTCGAGCCCCGCGGCGCCGTTGAGTGGCAGGAGGGACGGGGCGGCAACGCCCCGCATGGATGGACGTCAAGCGATACTTCCGTGCGCCGATCATGTGGATCGTGCTGGCCGTCCTCGCCGTCATCGTGCTGATGCAGGTCGTTTCTGACTCGAACGGCTACAAGACGGTGGACACCGGGCAGGTCGTCGCAGCGATCGATGCCAAGCAGGTCAAGTCGGCGCAGATCACCACCGGTGACTCGAACACGATCAAGATCCAGCTGAAGGACGGCGCCAAGCTGTCCGACGCCGGCACGGGCAAGCCCCCGTCCGGCAGCAAGTTCCAGGCCTCGTACATCGGCGACCAGGGTGTCAATCTCGCCGAGAAGCTCCAGGCCCAGATCAACGACAACGACCAGAGCACGCTCTCCGACGGCTACACCGTCAGCCCGGAGAAGCAGAGCACCTTCGTCAGCCTCCTGCTGTCGATGCTGCCCATCGTGATCATCGTGCTCGTCTTCCTGTTCCTGATGAACCAGATGCAGGGCGGCGGCTCGCGCGTCATGCAGTTCGGCAAGTCGAAGGCCAAGCTGCTCACCAAGGACACCCCGAAGACCACGTTCTCGGATGTCGCAGGTGCGGACGAGGCGGTCGAGGAGCTCCACGAGATCAAGGAGTTCCTGCAGGAGCCGGCCAAGTTCCAGGCGGTCGGTGCCAAGATCCCCAAGGGTGTGCTGCTGTACGGCCCGCCCGGTACCGGTAAGACCCTGCTGGCGCGCGCCGTCGCGGGCGAGGCCGGGGTGCCGTTCTACTCGATCTCCGGCTCCGACTTCGTCGAGATGTTCGTGGGTGTCGGCGCCAGCCGTGTCCGCGACCTCTTCGAGCAGGCCAAGGCGAACGCCCCGGCGATCGTCTTCGTCGACGAGATCGACGCCGTCGGCCGGCACCGCGGTGCGGGCCTCGGCGGCGGCCATGACGAGCGCGAGCAGACCCTCAACCAGCTGCTGGTCGAGATGGACGGCTTCGACGTCAAGGGCGGCGTGATCCTGATCGCCGCGACCAACCGCCCCGACATCCTGGACCCGGCGCTGCTGCGCCCGGGCCGCTTCGACCGTCAGATCGCGGTCGAGCGCCCCGACCTCCAGGGCCGGCTGGACATCCTCAAGGTGCACCAGAAGGGCAAGCCGATCGCGCCCGACGTCGACCTCTCGGCCGTCGCCAAGCGCACCCCCGGCTTCACCGGCGCGGACCTGTCGAACGTCCTCAACGAGGCCGCTCTGCTGACCGCCCGCTCGGACAAGAAGCTGATCGACAACAACATCCTGGACGAGGCGATCGACCGCGTCGTGGCCGGTCCGCAGAAGCGCACGCGGATCATGTCCGACAAGGAGAAGAAGATCACCGCGTACCACGAGGGCGGCCACGCCCTGGTGGCGGCGGCGTGCCCCAACAGCGACCCGGTGCACAAGATCACGATCCTGTCCCGCGGCCGGGCCCTCGGCTACACCATGGTGCTGCCGGACGAGGACAAGTACTCCACCACCCGCAACGAGATGCTCGACCAGCTGGCCTACATGCTGGGCGGGCGTGCGGCGGAGGAGCTGGTCTTCCACGACCCGACCACCGGCGCCTCGAACGACATCGAGAAGGCCACCGCCACGGCGCGGGCCATGGTCACCCAGTACGGCATGACCGAGCGCCTCGGCGCGATCAAGTTCGGCTCGGACAACTCGGAGCCGTTCCTCGGTCGTGAGATGGGACACCAGCGCGACTACTCGGAAGAGGTCGCCGGGCTGGTCGACGAAGAGGTCAAGAAGCTCATCGAGAACGCGCACAACGAGGCCTGGGAGATCCTGGTCGAGAACCGCGACGTGCTCGACAACCTGGTCCTGGAGCTCCTGGAGAAGGAGACCCTCAACAAGGAGCAGATCGCCGAGATCTTCTCGACCATCGTCAAGCGCCCGGCCCGGCCGGCCTGGACGGGCTCGTCCCGTCGGACGCCGTCCACCCGGCCGCCGGTGCAGTCGCCGAAGGAGCTGGCGCTCACCAACGGCGCCGCCGCCACCGACACCTCTCCGGTGGACGTGGTGAAGCTCCCGCCGCTGCCGGCGGAGCCGCCCACGGAGGGCTGATCCAGCGCCTGGACAGTACGGAATGGATGCCGCGTCACCGGGGTTTGTACCCTGGAGGCGCGGCATCCGTGCTGTTCAGCCAGTCGTTCCCACTAGTTAGCGAGGCCCGCATGATCGACCCGGTGACGTTCGACGGTCCGCCCGCCGTCGGGACCTTCGACCAGAAGCGGGCCGAGAACGCCATTCGCGAGCTCCTGCTCGCCGTGGGGGAGGACCCGGACCGCGAGGGCCTGCTGGAGACGCCGGCCCGGGTCGCCCGGGCCTACAAGGAGATATTCGCGGGCCTCTGGCAGGAGCCCGAGGACGTCCTCACCACCACCTTCGACCTCGGCCACGACGAGATGGTGCTGGTCAAGGACATCGAGCTGACGTCGGTCTGCGAGCACCACCTGGTGCCGTTCCGGGGCGTGGCGCACGTCGGGTACATCCCCTCGGCCAGCGGGAAGATCACCGGTCTGTCCAAGCTGGCCCGGCTGGTGGACGTCTACGCCCGCCGCCCGCAGGTGCAGGAGCGGCTCACCAGCCAGGTCGCCGACGCGCTGATGCGGATCCTCGAACCGCGCGGGGCGATCGTCGTGGTCGAGTGCGAGCACATGTGCATGTCGATGCGCGGCATCCGCAAGCCCGGCGCCAAGACCATCACGTCCTGCGTGCGCGGCCAGCTCCGTGACCCGGCCACCCGGGCCGAGGCGATGAGTCTCATCATCGGGCGGTAGCAGCAGGGCACGGGCAGGGGCAGGGGCAGGGCAGGCTCAGAGCGCCCCCTGCCCGGCGTGCGGCGGGGCCGGGGTGCCCAGGGCGTTGCGGCGTTCGGGCATCCGCAGCCTCACCATCCGCCGCCAGCCGAACGCCAGGTCGTAGAGGTAGAGCGCGTGGACGCCGGCCGTGACCACGGCCAGCTGCCAGCGCGGCCAGCGGAGGATCTTCGCCATCCGGACGGTCACCGCGAGGCCGACGTCCCGGTGGGTTCGGATCTCGCCGCGCGCACTGGTCTCCAGGGTGTGCCGGATGTACGGGCCGTGGCCCTCGGCGGCCAGCCGGATCAGCTCCTCGTGGCAGTAGGCGAGGTGGTTGTCCTCGTCGGCGGAGATCATCCGCATCGCCCGGCCGAGGTCGGGGTTGTCCCCGTACACCTTGACCAGCTGGTGCATCTGCTCGGCCGCGCGCTGCTCGGTCACCCGGCTGTGCACCAGGTAGGTGATGATCTCGCGTTCGGCGAGCGGGACGTCGCTGTTCAGCCGCTCGTGCGAGAGGCCGACGCCCTGGCGCTCCAGCAGCATGCAGTAGTCGGCCTCGGCGGGGACGTCCACCCTGGGCAGGCCGCGCTTGTTCAGCAGCTGGGTGAAGATCCTGCCGTGCTTGCGTTCGTCGGCGCCGTGCCGGGCGATCTTGGAGGCGAGGACCGGGTCCCGGGTGAGTGCGGTGATCCGTTCGTTCTCCCAGCCGCCCTGGTCCTCGCCACCGGCCGCGATGCTGCAGAACAACTGGTAGGCCTCGTCGTTCCGATAGATCTCGTTGAAGAGCGATCGGGTGCTGAGCAATGGAGCCTCCTGCTCGGATCCGGGCCGGCGCCGGCCGGGCGGCCGGGCGGCCGCGATACGTTCCCGCGGGGCGCCGGACGCCTCACCCGACCGGCCGGTAATCACTCACCCGGCGGCGAGGTGCCGGGCGGGGGTCAGGTCCATGTGAGCCGGGCGCCCATCCACTCCAGGGCGGCGGGCAGCTCGCGGCGCCAGCTGTCGAAGTTGTGGCCCCCGTCGTCCAGGTAGAGCGATTCGACCTTGAACTGCGGGTTGGCCGCCGACACCTGCTGGGCCAGCTCGACGAACTTCACCGTCTCCGGGTAGTCGGCCTCCTTGCGGCTGCTGATCACCATCAGCGAGAGGTTCGGCGCGGGGAGGTTCTGCAGCCGCCAGTTGAGGTCGCTCTGGTCGGCCAGCCCCTTGTCCCCGCCGAAGAGGTTGCCGCCGGTGAACTGGTCCTCGGCCACCTTGAAGTCGCCGTGCATGCCCACCCCGTTGCCGAAGACCTCCGGATAGCGCATCGCCAGCCGCATCGCGCAGCTGCCGCCGGTGGAGAAGCCGAGCACGCCCCAGGACGAGGCGGAATGGCTGACCCGGTAGGTGGCGCGCAGTGCCTCGGGCACGTCGTTGGCGAACCAGGACTCGGTGCGCGCCCCGCCGGGGACGTCCACGCACTCGGTGTTGCGCGGCGGGGCGACGGTCGGCCGGGCCATCACGATGATCGCGGGCGCCATCTTGCCGGCCTTGCGCAGCTCCCAGGCGGTCTGCGGGACGGGGAGCTCCTTCATCAGGTTCAGGCTGGTGCCGGGGAAGCCGGAGATGCCCAGCAGGACAGGGAAGCGCACCATGGCGAGCTTCGGGTCGAAGTACTCCGGCGGGAGGTAGACGAACATCTGGTCGGAGAGGCCGGTCTCCTTGCCGGTGACCTGGACGGATTCGACCTTGCCGACCTCCTCTTGCGGACCCTTGGGCAGGTCGGTGATCTCCTCCATGCCGCCCTCGTTGCTGGGCTGGACCAGCGCGTCGGAGACCGGGGTGCCGCCGTGGTGGTTCTCGTTGCTGGTGAGCGCCAGCTTGGCACCGCCGGGGCTGAGCAGGTCGTCCCAGGAGGTGTAGAAGCCGAAGGAGTTGTTGACCGAGAGCGCCAGCACCGCCAGCACCGAGACCTGAGTGACGGTCATCAGACCGACCCGGCCGATCACCGGCAAGGGGCGCTGGCGGGCCAGCCGGGGCCAGAGCCAGAGCGTGGCGAGCAGGGCCGCCGCGCCGAGTGCGAGCAGCGAGTTCACCAACGCGTCGCTGGTCAGTTCCATGCCGTCGGCCTTCCGCTGGGACACTGTCGGGCAGGCTTCATCGTCTGGCGGCCCGTCAGTTCCGGCCATCGCGGCTAGGCTGTCCGGACGTCGGGGCAGGCCAGGAGGCCGGGGGTGATCCCACGCAACCGGCGCCCTAGAATGCGGCGTCCACCGTACGTACCGCGTATGCGGGGGCTCGTCGCGCCACGCGGTGCGGGGCCCCGGCTCCCACCCTCGGCTCAATCGCAGCGCACGCCGAACACCGGTTTACCTTCTGTTTCCGGATTTTTGGTGTGCGCATTGCCCGATGAAGGAAAAGGCATGAAGGTCCATCACAACTCCTCCCCCGGAGTGACAGGACTGCGCTCCGCAGCCTCTACGCTGAGCTTCCATGAGCGTTCCCGTGTCCGTTGAGCCGAGCCCCGAGCAGCCGCCCCGCCGCCGCGGCCTGCAGACGCTTCGTACCCAAGCGGCCGCCGTCCCGAGGGCCTGGCTCCCCGGTGCGGTCGGCTACGCGTGCCTCCTGATCGGGCTGGTGGACATCGCCAGCGCGGTGTTCCCCAGGCTTCGGCACACCAGGGTGCACGACTTCACCGGGCAGCTGCCCGGCGGCACCACCACCCTGGCCACGGCCGGCACGCTCATGGTCGGCCTGCTGCTGGTGCTGCTCGCCCACGCTCTGCGCCGCCGCAAGAAGCGGGCCTGGCGCGCGGTCTGCGTGCTGCTGCCGGTCGGCGCGGCGCTGCACATCCTGCGCTGGCACCAGATCGGCCCGGCGGTCGTCTCGCTGGTGCTGTTCGCGGTGATGCTGGTCCACCGGCGCGAGTTCTACGCCAAGGCCGACCCGCGCACCCGCTGGCGGGCCGTGGTCAACCTTGCCGTGATGGGCACCATCAGCGTGCTGATCGGCCTGCTGATCGTCTCCACCCGGACCAAGTACGAGATCGGCCACCCGGGTCTGTTCCACCGCCTGGAGCACGTCGGGTACGGGCTGTTCGGTTTCGAAGGCCCGGTCGGCTACACCTCGGACAGGGTCTCCGACCTCGTCGCCTACCTGCTCGGCGGGATGGGCCTGATCACCGCCTTCACCACCGCGTACCTGGCGCTGCGGCCGGAGAAGCCCAAGCCGGAGCTGACCGCCGAGGACGAGGAGAAGGTCCGCGGGCTGCTCGACCGGCACGGCGAGCGGGACTCGCTCGGCTACTTCGCGCTGCGCCGCGACAAGAGCGTGCTGTTCTCGCCCACCGGCAAGGCGGCGATCTCGTACCGGGTGGTCTCCGGCGTGATGCTCGCCTCCGGTGACCCGGTCGGCGACGTCGAGGCCTGGCCGGGCGCGATCAAGGTCTTCATGGCCGAGGCCCGCGAGCACGCCTGGGTGCCGGCCGTGATGGGCTGCAGCGAGGTCGGCGGCGAGGTCTGGACCCGCGAGGCGGGGCTGGACGCGCTGGAGCTCGGCGACGAGGCGATCGTCGACACGAGCACCTTCTCGCTCTCCGGCCGGGCCATGCGCAACGTCCGGCAGATGGTCAAGCGGATCGAGCGCAACGGCTACTCCTGCCAGGTGCGCAAGGTCGCCGACCTCACCGCGGACGAGAGGTACCGGATCGCCGACGCCGCCGCCCGCTGGCGCGGTACCGACACCGAGCGCGGCTTCTCGATGGCGCTGGGCCGCTTCGGCGACCCGGGCGACGACGCCTGCGTGGTGGTCACCGCCCACAAGGCGCCGGAGGAGGGCGAGAGCGGCGACGACCTGAAGGCCGTGCTGCACTTCGTGCCGTGGGGGCCGGACGGCATCTCGCTGGAGCTGATGCGCCGTGACCGCGCCGCCGACCCGGGCCTGAACGAGCTGCTGATCGTGGCCGCGCTGCAGGCCGTGCCGGCGATGGGCATCCGCCGGGTCTCGCTCAACTTCGCGATGTTCCGCTCGGCGCTGGCCCGCGGTGAGCGGATCGGTGCCGGGCCGGTGCTGCGGGCCTGGCGCGGGCTGCTGGTCTTCCTCTCGCGCTGGTTCCAGATCGAGTCGCTGTACAAGTTCAACGCCAAGTTCCAGCCCGAGTGGGAGCCGCGCTTCCTGGTCTTCCCGAACACCCGCGACCTGCCCCGGATCGGCTTCGCCGCGATGCAGGCCGAGGCCTTCATCACGCTCGGGATGCCGCGCTTCGGCCGCAAGCCGCAGCGGCACGGCCTGATGCCGCCGCCGCGCCCGGAGGTCACCGAGGCCGCCTGAGCCGCGCCGCACCACTGATCGGGCCCCCACCGGGAAACATCCGGTGGGGGCCCGGTTCGATAATGGCCGGTTCGATAATGGGGAGTATGAGCGATTCGCTGTCCTTCTCCCTGCCGGCCGGACTACCGCGGCTCGACCGCTGCGCCGTGATGGGCGTGGTCAACGTGACCCCCGACTCCTTCTCCGACGGCGGGATGTGGCACGACCCCGCCCGCGCCATCGCGCACGGCCTCGCGCTGCGGGCCCGCGGCGCGGACCTGGTGGACGTCGGCGGCGAGTCCACCCGCCCGGGCTCGGAGCGGGTGCCCGAGGAGGAGGAGCTCGGCCGGGTGCTGCCGGTGGTCCGCGAACTGGCCGACGCCGGGCTGGTGGTCTCCGTCGACACCATGCGCGCCTCCGTCGCCGAGCAGGCCGTGGCGGCCGGCGCCCGGATCATCAACGACGTCTCCGGCGGCCTGGCCGACCCGGCGATGGCCCGGGTGGTGGCCGAGACCGGCGCCCCGTTCGTGGTGATGCACTGGCGCGGGCAGTCCGCCGCCATGGACGAGCTGGCGGTCTACGGCGACGTGGTGGCCGACGTGGTCGGCGAGCTGACCGCCCGGGTGGACGCGCTGCTGGCGGCCGGCGTCAAGGAGGAGCAGCTGATCCTGGACCCGGGCCTGGGGTTCGCCAAGACCGCCGAGCACAACTGGGCACTGCTCGGCCGGCTCGACGCGCTCACCGGGCTCGGCCGTCCCGTCCTCGTCGCCGCATCGCGCAAGCGGTTCCTGGGTACGCTGCTCGCCGACCCGGAAACCGGGGAGCTGCGCCCGGCCCGGGAGCGCGACGACGCGACCGCTGCGGTGTCGGTGCTGTCGGCCCGGGCCGGCGCCTGGGCGGTGCGGGTGCACGACGTTGCCGGCACGGCGGATGCCGTCCGGGTGGTCGCGGCCTGGCAGCGCGCGGCCCGGTTGGGCCCCTCCTGCCCGACGACGGGCACGGAGGGCGGGTGAAACGGGAGGGTCTGTGGCAGGTGACGGCAGGGTGAGTGGCGAGACCGCGGGTCAACGAGCCGGAGAGGCGGACCGGGAGGCCGTACTGGAGGCCAACCGGGCGTTGTACGAGGCGCTGGAGAACGGCGATCTGGAGGCGGTCGAGGACGCCTGGCTGGGGGCCGCCGAGGCCGACGACAAGGGCGGCGTGGTGTGTGTGCACCCCGGCTGGCCGGTGCTGCGCGGGCGGGCCCAGGTGACCCGCTCGTACATGCTGATCATGGCGAACACGGAGTACATCCAGTTCATCCTGACCGATGTCGAGGCCGAGGTTCACGGCGATGTGGCTCTTGTCACGTGCACGGAGAACATCCTTTCCGGCGGGGAGGCGGAGGAGGAGGGCGAACTCGGGCCGCTGGTCGGGGGAAAGGTCGTGTCGACCAATCTCTTCCGCCGTACGCCGGCCGGCTGGAAGCTCTGGTCGCACCACGGGTCACCCGTGCTGACCAGCGGTGACGACGAGGACGAGGACTGATCCGGGGACCGTCGGGAAAACGGAGCCCGACGGTCGTCCGGGAATTTCCGATCGGTCACCGAACGTTCACGTCAATCGCCATTCCGGCGCGCGTGGCGACGGTTCGTGCCGGGTAGGACGGTCAGGCGTTGTCCGTGCTCGCAGGTAGATTCGAAACGGAGTGGCGGGCGCGATGCCCGCCTTCACCCTGCCTGCCCACGTTCCGCCGGGGCAGGGCCCGTCCGACTGGGAGCAGTGATTCGTTTGCTGGACCGCGTCACCCTGCGGGGCCTGCGTGCCCGGGGCCACCACGGCGTCTTCGAGCGCGAGCGCGTCGAGGGCCAGACCTTCGTCGTGGACCTGGTGCTCTACCTGGACACCCGCCCCGCCGCGTCCGGCGACGACCTCACCCGCACGGCGCACTACGGGATCGTGGCCGAGGAGGTCACCGCGATCATCGCCGGCGAGCCCGTCGACCTGATCGAGACCCTCGCCCAGCGCATCGCCGACCAATGCCTGAAGCACGAAGCGGTGGAGGAGGTCGAGGTCACCGTGCACAAGCCGGACGCCCCGATCACCGTGCCGTTCGACGACGTGACCGTGACCATTCACCGGGGCCGCGCATGAGCCCGACCGCGCACCCCGTTCCAGTTGCAGAGGGATTCCGATGACCACGAGCGACCCGACCGCCTCGCCGACCACATTCGACCTGGAGCGCCGGGTGGACTCGGCCGACACCACGCTGCACAGCCAGCGCTGCGCCGTGATCGCCCTCGGCTCCAATCTGGGCAACCGCCTGGACACCCTCCAGGGCGCCGTCGACGCCCTCGCCGACACTCCCGGGCTCCGGATCAAGGCGGTCTCCGCCGTCTACGAGACGGAGGCCGTCGGCGGCCCCGAGGAGCAGCCCAACTACTACAACGCGGTGGTCGTGCTGCGCACCTCGCTGCCCCCGCGCGACCTGCTGGAGCGCGGCAACGCGATCGAGGACGCCTTCGGCCGGGTCCGCACCGTCCACTGGGGCCCGCGCACCCTGGACGTCGACATCCTCGCCTACGAGGGCGTCACCAGCGACGACCCGCAGCTGCTGCTGCCGCACCCGCGCTCGCACGAGCGGGCGTTCGTGCTCGCCCCCTGGCTGGACGCCCAGCCGGAGGCCGAGGTGCCCGGGCACGGGCAGGTCGCCGCGCTGCTGCAGGCGCTCGGCGGCGCGGACGCGCAGGGCGTCCGGCGGCGCGAGGACATCCGGCTGACGCTGCCGGAGTAGGGCCTCCGGCCGCCCGGGCGGGGGTCCCGCCCGGGCCGGCCGGGGAACTCGGGCGGGGCCCCGGCCGTACGACCAGGTGTCCGCCGCACGCGCGGGTGCCCGCCCGGCCGGGCCGGTACGGTGGCCTGGCGCCGTCGTACCCCCAGCCCGGGGGCGGCCGCCCGACTCCGGAACCCCGGGAAGGACCATGTCCGAGTGAAGCTGCTTCGCCTCCGCCTGCTGGTCGGCATCATCGCCACGACGACGGCGCTGTCCTGGGCCGGTGCCAAGCTCTGGGCCTCCCTGGACACCCTGCCGGCCGTGCCCGGCGCGGCGCCGGTGGTCCTGGCCGCGGTGGCGGTGATCCTCTTCGCCACGGCGATCTCGCTGCGGTCCCGGCTGAAGGCGGCACGCGAGCGGCAGCCCGGGGCGAAGGGGGTGGACCCGCTGGGCGCGGCCCGGGCGGTCGTCCTCGCACAGGCGAGCGCACTGGTCTCCGCGGTGGTCACCGGCATCTACGCGGGCGCGGGGATCTACCTGCTCGGCGAGCTGGACGTGGCGGCCCGCAAGGACCAGGCCGTGACGGCCGGCCTCTCGGTGCTGGCCGGCATCGCGGTGATCGCGGCGGCGCTCTGGCTCCAGCACGTCTGCAAGCTGCCCGAGAATCACGACGACCCGAGCGGGCCGGCGGCCACACACCGCTGAGCAGGCCCCTTTCCGTGATCAGGGGCGATGCGTTCGGTGATCTTGAGTGAGAAGCCGGGCACGTGCGGTAAAGCTTGTGCAGTGTCAAGGGCCAAAGCGGACCCTGGGCTGACACGGCCCCAATTCGCACGCTAGTTTCTTGGCATGTCTCGCGGACGCCACCGTCATTCCTCCGTCCTCGGCCGGGTCTTTCCCCCCACCGCCGCCGGCGTGCTCATCGTCGCCGCGGTGGCCGCGCTGCTTTTCAGTCAGGACACCATCCTGGTCCGCTCGGTGGGCGTGGCCGCGGTGCTCGCGGCGCTCGGGATCGCGGTGCTGCTGCGCCAGCGCGACCGGGCCGCCCGGGCCGCGGCCGAGGTCTCCGTCGCCCAGCGGCTGCGGGCCGAGGAGCGCTTCGAGGAGCAGCTCGCCGAGGCCGAGTACGCGGCGGAGGTCGCCGAGGAGCGGGCCACCCGGTTCGGGCGGCGGCTGACGGCGGAGAAGTCACGGCTGGCCAAGGCCGAGACGGAGATCGCCCGGCTGCTGCGCGAGCGGGCCGTCATGGTCGCCGAGCAGGCGCTCAAGGAGGCCGAGGCGGCTCAGCGCGCGCTCGCCGCGAGCCGCCCCAAGTACCCGGCCAGCCCGGCCGCCTTCGTCCGGGCCGCGGCCGTGCTGCGGCATCTGGAGCGGCGCGCGGCGGCGCAGCAGGAGCAGCGGGAGCGTGCGGCCGGCGCGGAGGTCGCGCTGCGCGCCCGTACGGTGCCCGCGACTGTCTCCGCGCCCGCCTCTGCGCCCGTTTCCGAGCCCGTTTCCGTGCCCGCGCCGGTGGTCCCCGCGGTGCCGGCCCCGGTAGTTCCCGCGGTGCCCGCCCCGGCGGCGTCCAGGCCCGCGGTGGCCGCACCCGCGGCTCCGGTGAGGCCGGTGCTGACGGCGACGGTCGGGCAGCTCGGTGGCGCCCAGACCGCGCCCGCGGTGCCGGCCGAGCGGCAGCGGCCGCGGCCGGCGCAGTCCGGGGCGGCGCGCGGGCAGGGCTTCAGCTTCTTCGGCCGCAACTCCGCCGGTGCCGTCCGGGCGGCGGCTCCGGCCCCCGCTGTCGGCAGCGTCGCGGAGCTGGGCGAGCGCACGGACCTCGCCGACGTGGTCGGTGACGAGGCGGTGGCCGCCCAGGCCGAGGCCGCGGCGGAGGCACGGGCCGGGGCTCAGCCGGCGGCGGCCGGCACCGGGACGGAGCCGGCCGAGGCGGCCCAGGCGGTCCAGGGGCAGCCGAAGGTGGTCGACCTGACTCCGGACGACGAGACCGAGCTGCTCCAGCTCCCGGAGCTGCGCGCCTCGCGCTGACCCCACCCATCACTGCTGCCCTCGGCGCAGGAAGCCGGCCCGGCCGGCTCCCTGCGCCGAGGTGTTCCGGGCGGGAGGCGGGGAGGGCGGCCCGGGAGGGGCACCGGGGCGCACGGGAAGCCGGCGGGGCCGGCCTTCCGTGCACGGGCCGGGAACGGCGGAGCGCCCGGCCCCTGACGGAGGGGGGCCGGGCGCTCCGGGAGTGGCGTCAGAGCTGGACGCCGAAGTCCTGGGCGATGCCCGCGAGGCCGGAGGCGTAGCCCTGGCCGACGGCACGGAACTTCCACTCGGCGCCGTTGCGGTAGAGCTCGCCGAAGATCATGGCGGTCTCGGTGGCGGCGTCCTCGGAGAGGTCGTAGCGGGCGATCTCGGCACCGCCGGCCGCGTTGACCACGCGGATGTAGGCGTTGCGGACCTGGCCGAAGTTCTGCGACCGGGAGACGGCGTCGTAGATCGAGACCGGGAAGGTGATCTTGACGGCCTCGGCCGGCAGGCCGGCCAGGTTGACGTTGATCGCCTCGTCGTCGCCGGCGCCCTCGCCGGTGCGGTTGTCACCGGTGTGGACGACGGTGCTGTCCGGGGTGCTGGTGTTGTTGAAGAAGACGAAGTGGCTGTTGGACAGCACCTTGCCGTCCGCGTTCAGCACGATCGCGCTGGCGTCGAGGTCGAACTCGGCGCCGGTCGTGGTGCGGACGTCCCAGCCGAGACCGACGGTGACCGCGGACAAGCCGGGGGCCTCCTTGGTCAGCGAGACGTTGCCACCCTTGGAGAGGCTCACTGGCATGGTGTTTGCTGTCCCTTCGTTGCTTTTGCCCGGGATAACGCGGGAGACCGTGGGCTTGGTTCCAGGCTCCCCGGCAAATTCTTTTGGGTGAATCACGTCAGGGCAATGGCCGGAACGAATTCCGATCAGATTCGCCGGAAGCGGCCCTGGAGTGACCAGATGGCCGGATTGTCGGCCAGATCGGGGTGCATGTCGAAGAGGTCGGCCAGGGTGTCCTGGAGGAAGTCGCGGGCTTCGCGCCGCAGATCGCTGTGGCGGACCACGGCGGGCTCCTCGTCCGGCAGCCACGTGGCGCTGACCTCCACCCAGTTGAAGCGGCGGGCGAACCTCAGCAGCTCGGTGTTCTGGGTGAAGTCGAGGTCGGCGGTCTGCACCCGGGCGGCGCGGCTGCCGTCGGGGTCGCGGTCCAGCTCTTCGGCGATGTCGCAGAGTGCCCAGGCGAAGTCGAGCACCGGCACCCATCCCCAGGCCGTGGACAGTTCGGTGCCGTCGCTGTCCAGGAAGACGTCGCCGCAGAACAGGTCGTACCGCAGCGCGTGCACGGAGGCGGTGCGGTAGTCGGTCTGCGGGGGGTCGGGGAAGCGGTTGGAGAGGGAGTAGCCGAGCTCGATCACGTACGCCATTGTCCTGGTAAAACCGGGTGACCGGTGCGTCCCGGGCGCGGGATGATGGGCGCATGCCTGAGCCCATCCGCGTACGGGGGTCGGTGGTCGTCCCCGACGCCGAGCTCGTCTGGCGCTTCTCGCGTTCGTCCGGCCCCGGTGGCCAGCACGTCAACACCTCCGACACCCAGGTCGAGCTGCGTTACGACCTGGCCGCCTCCGCGGCGCTGCCCGAGGTGTGGAGGCAGCGCGCCCTGGAGCGGCTGGCCGGCCGGCTGGTGGACGGGCGGGTGCTGGTGGTTCGCGCCTCCGAGCACCGCTCGCAGTGGCGCAACCGCGAGGTCGCCGCGGCCCGGCTGGCGTCGCTGCTGGGCGAGGCCACCGCGCCGCCGCCGAAGACCCGCCGGGCGACGAAGCCGAGCCGGGGCATGGTCGAGCGGCGGCTCTCCAACAAGCGGCGCCGGGCCGAGCTGAAGCAGGGCCGGCGCTCCCCGAAGGGCGAGTAGGAGGGCCCGGCGGTTCAGCCGAGCTGCCGGTAGCCGCCGCGGAAGTAGAGCAGCGGGCGGCCGCCCGGGTCGGGCACGACCGCCTGCAGGACGCGCCCGAGCAGCAGGGTGTGGTCGCCGGCGGGTATCCGCTGTTCGGTGCGGCACTCCACGGTGGCGAGCGCGCCGTCGATCAGCGGTGCGTCGCTGTACGGGCCGCGGTGGTGCGGTGCGTCGGCGAACAGCAGCCGGTCGCTGAGCCGCCCCTTCATGGCGAACCGCGAGCCGAGCGCCTTCTGCTCCTCGGAGAGCAGTGACACCGCCCAGGTCTCCGTTCGGGAGAGCACCTCGTCCATCCGCGAGTCCTCGCGGACGGAGATCAGCACCAGTGGCGGCTCCAGTGACACGGAGAGGAAGGACGTGGCGGTCATGCCGACGTCCTCGCCGTCCTCCGGGTCGTGGGCGGTCACCAGGCTCACGCCCGAGGCGAGCTGGGAGAGCGCCGCCCGGAACTCGTCGGGCGTCGCTTGGGAGGCAGCTTCGGGCTGCGGAGACGAGTACACGTACCGCACGGTAGTCGGCGGCGGTGCCGAAGGGCATCGGACCGTGGTCGTAGGACCAGGGCCGCAGAGGTCACGGTTCGGGGCCGGCCTCACCCCCAGGAGTGAAGGCAGGGGGCCTGCCGGCCGCCTGATGACTTCAGTGCGCGGCCAATGCGGCCGACCACCAGAAATGTTCCGATAAAGCTCTGTGTCCCGTTATGGGGCGGATGAGCTGATTAAGGGCGCATAAGTGTCGTGTGATTTAAGTCACAAGTGATGGCCTATTGCTGACCGAGCGTGCCGAACGCTGTGCTCCCTGTGATTCAGTTCTTCTGGCAATCGGACGATAACCATTCAAGAACTATCCGAAGCAGCCGGGGAGCCCCCGCATGGAAGCCGAGTCGGAGCCCTACGTCCGTCTCGCGACCCTCCGCACCTTGCACCGGGTCGTGGCGGACCTCAACGCTGCCCGCAGCCTGGCGGGCACGCTGCAGGCCGTGGTCGAGGGCGCGGTGCACGGGCTCGGGTTCGACGCCGCGGCGGTCAGCCTCGTCCGGCCGGACGGGGACCTCGTGGTGGCGGCCGTCTGGGAGCTGGAGGAGAGCGCCATGGGCGGCCCCTCCGTCCTGCTCGGCCAGGTCGGCTCGCGGGAGTCCTGGGACCGGCTGCTCGGCGTCAGCGACCACTGGGGCACGCTCCGCTTCCTCCCCTACGACCGTGGCTGGGCCGTGGCCAGCGACATCCCGCGGTGGATCGGCGACGGCCCGATGCCCGTCTACGCCAACGACTGGCACCCCGCCGACGGCCTGCTCGCCCCGATGTACAGCGCCGGCGGGGACCTCCTCGGCGTCCTCTCGGTGGACCGCCCGCGCAGCGGCAAGCGGCCCGGTGCCTGGACCAGGGAGGCGCTGGAGATGTTCTCGCTCCAGGCCTCCATCGCGATCGGCAACGCCCGGCTGCGGGCCGAGATGCAACGCGCGCTGGCCCGCCTGGAGAAGGAACAGCAGGCGCTGCGGGCCAGTGAGGAGAGCTTCCGCCAGGCCTTCGAGTACGCGCCCAGCGGGATGGCCATCACCGAGCTGCACGGTGCCGGCCGCGGTCAGCTGACCAGGGTCAACGACGCGCTCTGCCGCCTGCTCGGCCGCCCCCGCGCGGTACTGCG
Organism: Kitasatospora sp. NPDC032757; assembly: GCF_055579305.1. NCBI lineage: Bacteria > Bacillati > Actinomycetota > Actinomycetes > Kitasatosporales > Streptomycetaceae > Kitasatospora > Kitasatospora sp. NPDC032757. Next base: position 63,223 of record NZ_JBVINN010000048.1, read on the forward strand.
CCAGCAGAGCTTCGCCGACCTCGTCCACCCGGACGACCGCGCGCTGCTGGAGCGCACCAGCGCCGAGAGCGGCCGGGCGGAACTGCGGCTCTCCCGGCGCGACGGCGGCTACCAGTGGGTCTGCCTGCGCAACTCGATCGTCGCCGACGCGGCCGAGGGCCCGAGCTTCCTGCTCACCCACGTCGAGGACATCGAGGACCGGAAGCGGCACGAGCTCCAGCTCGCCCACCGGGCCAGCCACGACGCGCTCACCGGGCTTCCGAACAGCGCCGAGCTGAAGGCCAGGCTGGGGCGGCGGCTGTGCAACGAACCGCAGACCGTCGGCGCCGTCGCGGCCACGGCGGCCGGGCTCGGCGAGGGCGCGTACCCGCAGCCGTACGCCGGCTACCCCGCCGACTCCTACAGCGCGCACGCCGCGTACGACGGCTTGGAGGGGGGCGACCCGTTCTCCGCGCCCGTCCACCACTACGGCGCGGTCGACGGCTACGCGCTGCCGCCCGCCGCGCCGGGCGGGTACGGCGACCACGTGCACGCGGTGGTCCCGGCCGACCACGGGGCGGGCGACGTCTGGTCGGGCCCGTTCCGCTCGGGTGCGGCGGCCGTGGTGGACAAGGGGCTCGCGGTGATCTTCTGCGACCTCGACGGGTTCAAGTCGATCAACGACCGGTTCGGTCACAACGCGGGCGACGCCGTCCTCGTCGAGGTGGCCCGCCGGCTCAGCCAGGCGGTGCGGGACGGCGACACGGTGGCCCGGCTCGGCGGCGACGAGTTCGTGGTGCTGGCCGACGGCATCGGCCGCGAGGAGGCCAAGGACCTCGCCCACCGGCTGCGCAACGCGATCATCCCGCCGATGCGGATCGACGGCCGGGCGATGCGGGTCGGCGTCAGCCTCGGCATCGGCTGGGCGGGCTGCGGGATGAGCATCGAGGAGGTCCTGCAAACCGCCGACGAGCGGATGTACGACGAGAAGCGGGCCCGGGGCGGTTCGGTGCGCGGGGCCCGGGGCGAGCGCTCGCACCGCCGGGCCGGTTAGGTCCTGTCCGGCCGTCGGCCGGGGCGAAGCTACCGGCGGGTTGTCAAGGGGTCTTTCCGGGGTGTGCCCGGCGGCAGGTAGGGTTCCCGGGTACGAGCGACCACTGGCGCCGGCGGCACGGAAGTCCGGCGACGCGAACGCGATGGGGGAGTTGACCACCGTGACGACCGCCGGCAGCAACGGAGTGCCCGAGAGCCCGGAGGGCGGTGCCCCGCAGGACGACGACCCCTTCGGTTACCTCTACCGTCCGGCCGACGGCAGTGCCGCGCAGTCGGCCGAGCCGCAGCAGGGCGTGCCCCGCACGTCGTACAACCGCCCGATGGAGGTCGGCCGCGCCCAGTACGGGCAGCAGCCGTACCCGCCGCAGCAGCGCCAGCAGCCGTACCCCCCGCAGCAGCAGGGATACCCGCAGTCCGGCCAGGGCGGTCAGCCGTACGGGCAGCAGCCCGAGTACGGCGGCGGCGCGACCACCCAGCAGGCCCGGTACGCCGAGCGCTCCCGGCCGCAGCCGGGGGAGGAGCGGCCGAGCGGCGGGCGGAGCAAGGGCGCGGTGATCGGCGCCGTGGCGGTGGTCGCGGCCATCGCGATCGGTGCGGGCATAGCGCTCTCCCCCGGGGACCCGGACGGCGGCAAGAACGCCAAGAACGGCGGCCAGACCACCGCGCCGGCCGCCCCGAGCAGCGGCACCGGCTCGGGTTCGGGCAGCCCGTCGGCCGGCGGTTCGCCGTCGGCCGGCGCGTCCGCCACCGCCGGGCCGTCCACCGTCGACGCCGCGCAGCTGCAGGGGCAGAACGCGCCGTCCGGCAACACCGTCAAGGGCGCCAAGTCGGCGGACGGGAGCTATCTGACGCTGCAGCCGGGCTCCACCGTGAGCTGGACCGGGGACATCGCCACGGCCGGTACGTACAAGCTGACCGTGCACTTCAACAACGCGGCGGCCGACGTGAAGGCCTCGGCCTCGGTCAACGGCAAGGACTGGCCGAGCGGGCTGCAGTTCAAGAACTACTCGCCCGGCCAGGACCCGGCGTCCTCGTGGTTCAAGACGTTCATCCTCCCGCCGATGCAGGCCGGTTCGAACACCGTCACCATCTCGAACCCGAGCGGGCCGGTGCTGATCGACCAGATCACGGTGGAGCCGTACAGCGCCTGAGGACGGCGCCCGGACGCGTGACGGCCGCCCGTTCCCCTCGGGGAGCGGGCGGCCGTCGTCCTGTGACCGGAGGTCCGTCAGGCGGGCTTGACCGTGGCGAACCGGTCCCCGCCGGTGATCCACTCGCCGCGGCGCATCACGGCGACGAGGTCGTAGGTGTGGGAGTCGACCACGACGAGGTCGGCGTTCTTGC